>JAQGKA010000586.1 GCA_028290355.1 Tardiphaga sp.
TGACGTTCAGCGAATGGCTGCGCTGGAAATCCTCGGCATTGACGCTGGAGGTCATCGACGGGATCTTGTCGCGATCGATGCCCGGGCCCTGCACCGGCGTGTTGGAAATCACCTGGATTTCGGGAAGCCGCTCCTGCGCCGACGCTGTGGCCGACAGGACAGCAGCGCTGGCGCCGATCGTCGTCATCGACAGCAGGCAGCGCGTCGCCACCGACAAAAATCGAATGCTCATGGGTGCCCCCCGACTTTTTCTTTGCCGCGCTTGGCGCGTTGCCCAAAGACTGCGGGAGGCCCCCGGCTTTCGCAAACAGAAATACCGCTGCGGAGCGGGAAACTTTGGCCGAAAGATCGGGAGAAATTCCCGATGCCGCGCGCTTCGACTTGTCGCTGCGCGATCTTTGTTGCGGACGAGCGCATTGCTCGCTTGACACTCAGTACGGCATTACACCAAATGTGGACGTCACGGTCCGCCTTTTCGCAAGATTTGGTGGCTAAGAGGGAAGCCGGTGAATCACGTTTGGCGTGAAATTCCGGTGCTGCCCCCGCAACTGTAAGCAGTGAGCCTGTTTCGACTGAAGTCACTGATGCGCAAGCATTGGGAAGACCGAAACAAGCGACGACCTGCGAGCCAGGAGACCTGCCGCGACACCAGAACGTCCATGGGCGGGGTGTCCCAGCGGTCGCTTGCAGGTTTGCCGGCGTTTGCCGTCGGCACGCCGACCGGCGTCCTTCAGATCCCCGTCATCCGCCAACGCGCATCACACGGGGTCTATGTCGATGTCACCATCTCTACAAAACGCGGAAACCGCTTCCGCACCGATCGTCCGCATCCGTCCGGAAATCCCGGGCACATCGACGAGCGCGCCTCCGTTCCAGGTCATCCGCCGCAACGGCGTCGTCTCGCCCTTCGATGCGAGCAAGATTTCGATCGCTATGACGAAGGCATTCCTGGCTGTCGAAGGTCACACCGCCGCTGCCTCGCGCCGGGTCCACGAAGCCGTCGAGCAACTGACCGATGACGTGGTGAGCGCGCTGACTCGCCGGCTCGGCGAAGGCCGCACGTTTCATATCGAAGACGTACAGGATCAGGTCGAGCTGGCGCTGATGCGCAGCGAGCACCACAAGGTGGCCCGCGCCTATGTGCTGTACCGCGAGGAGCGCGCACGCAGCCGGGCGGAAGCGCTGGCCGCGAAGCCCGCCGCGGTCACCACCGCACTGCAGCTCCATGTCACGCTGGCTGACGGCAGCCGCATCCCGCTCGACGCCCAGCGTCTCTCGGTGATCGTGCACGAGGCCTGCGCCGGACTGGATGGCACCGATCCCGCCCCCGTGCTCGAGGAAACCCGCCGCAACCTGTATGACGGCATCACGCTCGACGAGCTGGCGCTGGCCGGCGTCATGGCCGCCCGCACGCTGGTGGAGCAGGAGCCGAACTACACCTTTGTGAGCGCGCGTCTCTTGCTCGACAAGCTTCGCACCGAGGTGCTGTCGTTCATCCATGGCGGCGTCGTCACCGCGACGCAGGCGGACATGGCGACGCGCTACGCCGAATACTTCCCGGCCTATATGAAGAAGGGTATTGCGGCCGAACTGCTCGATCCCGAACTGGCCAGCTTCGACCTTACGCGGATTTCGGCGGCGCTGAAGCCGGAACGCGATCTCCAGTTCCAGTTTCTTGGCCTGCAGACACTTTACGATCGCTACTTCCTGCATGAAGACGGCAACCGCATCGAGCTGCCGCAGGCGTTCTTCATGCGCGTGGCGATGGGCTTGGCATTGCGGGAAATCGATCGCGAAGCCCGCGCAATCGAGTTCTACAATCTGCTGTCGTCGTTCGATTTCATGGCTTCGACGCCGACCCTGTTCAACGCCGGTACGCTGCGGCCGCAGTTGTCGTCCTGCTTCCTCACCACTGTGGCCGACGATCTCGACGGCATCTTCAAGTCGGTCAAGGACAACGCGCTGCTGGCGAAATATTCCGGCGGGCTCGGCAATGACTGGACCCGCGTCCGCGGCATGGGCGCGCGCATCAAGGGCACCAATGGCGAAAGCCAGGGTGTGGTGCCGTTCCTGAAAGTGGCCAACGACACCGCCATCGCCGTCAACCAGGGCGGCAAGCGCAAGGGCGCGGTTTGCGCCTATCTCGAAACCTGGCACGTCGATATCGAAGAATTCCTCGATCTCAGAAAGAACACCGGCGACGATCGCCGCCGCACCCACGACATGAACACTGCCAACTGGGTGCCAGACCTGTTCATGCAGCGCGTCGAGGCCGACGGCGAGTGGACGCTGTTCTCGCCAGACGAGACGCCGGATCTGCACGACCTCTACGGCAAGCCTTTCGCAGAACGCTATGCCTTCTATGAAGCCAAGGCCGCGCGCGGCGAGATGCGGACCTTCAAGCAGGTTCGTGCCGCGGACCTGTGGCGCCGCATGCTGACCATGGTGTTCGAGACCGGCCATCCCTGGATCACCTTCAAGGACCCCTGCAATCTCCGTTCGCCGCAGCAGCACGTCGGCGTCATCCACTCGTCGAACCTGTGCACCGAGATCACGCTGAATACCTCGGACGACGAGGTCGCGGTCTGCAATCTCGGCTCGGTCAATCTGCTCAATCATATCGGTGACGACAGGCTGGATTTCGCGCGCCTCCGGCGCACGATCAACACAGCGATGCGGATGCTCGACAATGTCGTCGACATCAATTTCTACACCATTCCCGAAGCGCGCCGTTCCAACCTCAAGCATCGCCCGGTCGGACTTGGCCTGATGGGTTTTCAGGACGCGCTGCACGCGCTGCGAATTCCGATCGCTTCCGACGAGGCTGTTGCTTTCGCTGATGTCAGCATGGAGGCGATTTCTTTTCACGCCATTTCCGCCTCGGTGGATCTGGCGGCGGAGCGTGGCCGCTATCCGTCGTTCGAGGGCTCGCTGTGGAGCCGCGGTATATTGCCGATCGATTCCATCGAGATTCTCGCCGATGCCCGCGGCGGCCTCGACATGGATCGCTCGTCGACGCTGGACTGGACGAGCCTGCGCGCGCGCGTGACCTCAGTCGGCATGCGCAACTCCAATGTGATGGCGATTGCGCCGACGGCGACGATCTCCAACATCTGCGGCATCGCGCAGTCGATCGAACCCGCCTACCAGAACCTCTACGTCAAATCGAACATGTCCGGCGACTTCACCGTCGTGAACGATTTTCTGGTCCGCGACCTCAAGGCGCGCGGGCTGTGGGACGAGGTGATGGTCTCCGACCTGAAATACTTTGACGGCAGCCTCGGCGCCATCGATCGCGTGCCCGACGATCTCAAGGCGCTGTACGCCACCGCGTTCGAGATCGACAGCGCCTGGCTGATCAAGTCGGCCGCGCGGCGGCAGAAGTGGATCGACCAGTCGCAGTCGCTCAACCTCTACATCGCCAATCCGTCCGGCAAGAAACTCGACCAGCTCTATCGCCTGGCGTGGTCGAGCGGGTTGAAGACCACCTACTACCTGCGTTCGCGCAGCGCCACCCATGTCGAGAAGTCGACGTTGAAGGGAACCGACGGCAAACTGAACGCTGTCGCCTCGACACCGGTTTTGGCGCACGCCCCGATCGTCGTTCCCGCCGCCGTCGTGGCCCCGGACCTCGCCGGTGTGATGGCCTGCTCGATCGACAATCCCGAATGCGAGGCGTGCCAGTAGGACGCGTTGCACACTCTTCCTCATCCTGAGGTGCGCGCTCTTCGCGCGCGTCTCGAAGGATGGCCGCAATCATTCATGGTTCGAGACGCCCGCTGAAGTAGCGGGCTCCTCACCATGAGGGCCAACATTTTGCCAAAGGAATTCTCTTATGCTCGACTGGTCCGACACCGAAACCATCGCCGCGCCGCCACCGCGCGCTCCGCTTCAATTGAACCCGGAGCCGGTCCATCCCACCGGCCTCGACGCCATCGACCGTTCCGGCGGCCGCGTTTCCATCGACGAAAAGCGCATGATCAACTGTCGCGCCGACGTCAACCAGCTGCTGCCGATGAAGTACAAGTGGGCGTGGGAGAAGTATCTCGCCGGCTGCAACAATCACTGGATGCCGACAGAAGTCTCGATGCAGGCCGACATCGCGCTGTGGAAGTCGAAGGATGGCCTGACCGATGACGAGCGCCGCGCCATCAAGCGCAACCTCGGCTTCTTCGCCGCGTCCGAGAGTCTGGTCGCCAACAATATCGTGCTGGCGATCTATCGGCATCTGACCAACCCGGAATGCCGGCAATACCTGCTAAGGCAATCCTTCGAGGAGGCGGTCCACACCCATACCTTCCAGTACATCGTCGAAAGCCTCGGCCTCGACGACGGCGAGCTGTTCAATATGTACCGCGAGGTGCCGTCGATCACCGAAAAGGCCGCCTGGGCGCTGAAGCACACCCAGCATCTCGACGATCCCGACTTCAAGACCGGGACCACGGAGACTGACCAGGCGTTCCTGCGCGATCTCGTCGCCTTCTATGTCATCTTCGAGGGCATGTGGTTCTATACCGGCTTCGCGCAGATTCTCTCGCTCGGCCGACGCAACAAGATGGTCGGGATCGCGGAGCAGTACCAATACATCCTGCGTGACGAATCCATTCATCTGAACTTCGGCATCGACGTCATCAACCAGATCAAGATCGAGAACCCGCACCTCTGGACGAAAGCGTTCCAGGAAGAAGTCCGAGACATGATCCGCACCGCCGCCGAGCTGGAGGCGTCCTACGGACGGGATACGATGCCGCGCGGCTTTCTCGGCCTGAACGCCGCGCTGTGCGAAACCTATATGCACTTCATCGCCAACCGCCGCTGCGCCCAGATCGGCCTCGCCGGGGTCTTCGACGAGACGGACAATCCGTTCCCGTGGATGTCCGAGGCGATGGACCTGAAGAAGGAGAAGAATTTCTTCGAGACCCGGGTCATCGAATATCAGAACGGCGGCGCGCTCAGTTGGGAGTGACGCCGCACGTTTGCTGCTGATATCCGTCCGCGCATAGCGCGTATGAGTCCGGGCGGCTTGACCTGACCGCGACTTGCCCGCAGGCATGAGGTCCACGCGGATTCATGCATGCACTCGACGAAAATCGACAAGGCACCGGCCTACTGGTCGAGCGCGGCGATCGTGCCCGGCATCGTTGCCATCGGGCCGATGCTGCCGGGCACGCTGGCGTTCGGCATGGCGTTTGGCGCGCTGTGCGCACAGAAGCATCTGACGCTGGCCGAGGTCGAGGTGATGATGGCCACGGTCTATGGCGGGTTGTCGCAATTCGTTGCGGTGCAATCCTGGCCGGACCGGCTGACGCCATCGTCGATTGCGACGCTGGCGCTGCTGACCCTCACCGTCAACATCCGCTTCATGCTGATGAGCGCGACGCTGCGGCCGTGGTTCGGCACGCTACCGGCGTGGCAGGCCTATCCGTCGATGTTGCTGGTCACCGATGGCGGCTGGCTCGCGGCGATGCGTTACCGCGATCATGGCGGCGCCGACGCCTGGTTCTATGTCGGCGGCGGCATCGTGCTGTATTTCGTCTGGCTGTTTTCCGCCATTCCCGGCTTCCTGCTGGCCGAGCAGCTGACCGATCCCCGGAAATACGGCGTCGATCTGGTGATGCCGGCGTTCTATGCGGCGATGTTGGTGCCGGCCTGGAAGGGCCCGCGCCGCGCGATTCCCTGGGTGGTGTCGGGCGTGGTTGCGCTGGTGGTGCACCATGTGCTGCCGGGCTGGTGGTTCATTATCGCCGGTGCATTGTCCGGCGCCGTCAGCGCCGGGCTGATGGACGAGCCTGCGCCTGTTCATCCGCAGGGATCTGCGGCATGACCGAATTTCTGCGCAGCGATGTGATGCTCGCTTTTGCCGTCATGACCGCGGTTACGGTGGCGTCGCGGCTCGGCGGCTACTGGCTGATGGGCTACGTCAACGTCACGCCTCGGGTTCGCCGCATGCTCGATGCGCTGCCGGGATCGATCATCGTTGCCGCGGCTCTGCCGGTGGCGGTCAATGGCGGGCCGGTGGTGATGTTCGCGATCCTCGCGGCGATGGCGGTCACTATCATCCGGCGCAACGATTTCATCGCTGTGATCACCGGCATGGCAGTCGCCGCGGCGGCTCGCGCCGCCGGTTTTGGCGGGTAGGCGACCTGCTCTTAAAGTCGTATCGCGATAAGCGCGAAACGTCTTGTCAACGAGTCTGAACTAGTGTTCAGTTCTTATAGTGAGTGCCTACATACCTCACTCAAAACCTTGAAGTCGTGCACCTTCTTTGGGACAGCCGGTTGGCTTGAAAGGGGGGCCGGGGATGAGAAACGCGCCATGGTTTACCGGCGAACCCATCAAGTCGTGAAGCGCCTTGCGGCGCGGCGAAGCGCCATTCTGGCCGCGGCGCGGGATACCTGCGCCGATGGCGGCATGGCCGCGGTGCAGATCGCCCCGGTGGCGATCCGCGCCAACGTCGCCGCCGGCACGGTCTATCGCTATTTTCCTTCCAAGGCCGACCTGATTTCCGAACTGATCGCCGAGGTGTCGCGCGACGAACTCGCCGCGATCCGCCGCGCCGCCGATGCGGCCCCGGGACCGTCGTCTGCGCTCGCCGCTGCCGTCACCACGGTGGCCGTGCATGTGGTGTCGCATCGCAAATTGTCGTGGGGGATCCTGGCCGAGCCGGTTGAGGTCGATGTCACGGAATCGCGGCTGGCGAGCCGCCGCGAGATCGCCGGCGAAATCGAACTGCGCATCAGCGCCGCCATTCGCGCCGGGCATCTGCCGGCACAGGATACGGCGCTGGCCGCGGCAGCCTTGCTCGGCGCACTGCACGAAGCGCTGGTCGGGCCGATGGCGCCGGACAATCTCGACGACCAAGCAAAACTGCGCGACGCGGTGCAGACCGTGACGCTGCTGGCGCTGCGCGCGGTGGGCGTGATGGATGCCCGCGCCCGCGGCCTCGTGGTGCAGGCGGTGCTGCCGACCCGGATGGTGGTCGGGGCGTAAAGTCTGCTTCAGTCTGTAGGGTGGGCTAAGCGAAACGAGCCCACCAAAGCCTTTCGACAAAGCGAGCGATGTGGTGGGCACGGCGCAACGGCGCCTTTGCCCACCCTGCGAGGATTGCTCGAAGTCTTACTTGGCTTTGACCTTGCCGTCCTTGTCGTACTGCGAAATGAATGCCCAGAGGTCGTTGACCTCGGTCTCTTTCTTGATTCCGGCGAAGGCCATCTTGGTGCCGGGGATCTTGGCTTTCGGATCCTTGATGTAGTCCTTGAACTGCGCCTCGTTCCAGGTGATGCCGGAATTCTTGTTGGCGTCGGAATAGGAATAGGCTTCCGCCGTGCCGGACTTGCGCCCGTCGAGGCCGTTGAGTTCCGGGCCGACCTTGTTCTTCGCGCCTTCGCCGATCGAGTGGCACGCCAGGCACTTGTTGAACGACGACTTGCCGGCGGCGACATCCTGCGCGAGGGCAACGGACGAGGCGGCAGTGGTTGCGGCGACGATGAGCAGGGCGCGGAGGGTGATATTCTTCATGGATGGCTCTTCTCGCTGTTGGCTTTCCGAAGGTATTTGTCGCACGCGGGACTGGCTATGCACAAGCGGGGCGAGGTCGCGGCAGGTCTGCGCCATCGCGCTTTGGTGACCTACCCAAACCTGCCGAGACGTGCTTGATTCCCGACAACAACAATCGTTTGTGACAAGACGGCGGCGGCGCGGGAGAAACCAGGACATGACCATCATGATGCCCGCGGCGGACCAGGCGGTGCTCGCGCGCCGCGATGCGATCGTTGCTGCACTGCGGGCGATCGTGCCGGGCGAGGGCGT
>JAQGKA010000610.1 GCA_028290355.1 Tardiphaga sp.
TCTTCGAGGTGATGAACTGCAGATAGAGCCACGCGGCCTTGCGGCGATCCGGCGGCGTCGACTTGAGCAGGGTGCCCGAACCGACGTCCTGATAGCCGAGCTTCATGCCTTCCTTCCAGTAGGCACCGTGGGGCGACGGCGCCATCCGCCACTTCGGCGTGCCGTCGGCGTTCATCACCGGCAGGCCCGGCTTCACCATGTCGGCGGTGAAGGCAGTGTACCAGAACATCTGCTGGGCGATATTGCCCTGCGCCGGCACCGGTCCCGATTCCGAGAAGGTCATGCCTTGCGCCTGCGGCGGGGCATACTTCTTCATCCAGTCGAGATATTTGACGATCGAATAGACCGCCGCCGGGCCATTGGTATCGCCGCCACGCTCGACAGACGATCCGACCGGCCGGCAGCCTTCCATGCGCACACCCCATTCATCGACCGGCAGGCCATTCGGAATGCCCTTGTCGCCATTGCCGGCCATCGACAGCCAGGCATCGGTGAACCGCCAGCCCAGGGACGGATCCTTCTTGCCGTAGTCCATGTGACCATAGACCTTGACGCCGTTGATCTCCTTGATGTCGTTGGTGAAGAACTCGGCGATGTCTTCATAGGCCGACCAGTTCACGGGCACGCCAAGGTCATAGCCATACTTGGCCTTGAACTTGGACTTGTAGTCGGGATTGGTGAACCAGTCGTACCGGAACCAGTAAAGGTTGGCGAATTGCTGGTCCGGCAACTGGTACAGCTTCTTGTCGGGCGCGGTGGTGAACGACGTGCCGATGAAGTCCTTCACGTCCAGCATCGGATCGGTGACGTCCTTGCCTTCGCCGACCATGTAGTCCGACAACGCAATGGTCTGGCCATAGCGGAAATGCGTGCCGATCAGATCGGAATCGTTGATCCAGCCGTCATAGACATTCTTGCCGGACTGCATCTGGGTCTGCAGCTTCTCGACCACGTCACCTTCCTGGATGATGTCGTGCTTGAGCTTGATGCCGGTGATTTCCGAAAACGCCTTGGCCAGCGTTCGCGCCTCGTATTCATGGGTGGTAATGGTTTCCGAGACGATGTTGATTTCCATGCCCTTGAAGGGCTCGGCCGCCTTGGCGTACCACTGCAGCTCCTTCAGCTGATCGGCCTTGGACAAGGTCGAGGGCTGGAATTCGCTGTCGATCCATTTCTGCGCGGTGGCGTCATCCGCCAGCGCCGGTGCCGTCATGGTCACCGCCGCCGCGATCAGCGCCGCGGCGCTGGTCATCGTCATGAGGCGTGCCGTGGAGACACGACCGCCTTGTCTTGTCAGGTGCTTCATCTGCTTCCTCCGTTGTCAACGTTCAGGCCCGGGTTGATCCCAGGTCTGATCTTCTTCGCCGTCTAGACCGTGCGGAAAATCGCCACGGCCGAAACCAGCGAAATCACTGTCGCGAGCCACAGGCTCGAGATTTCAAATCCTTCCTCGCCGATCGGCAGGGTCGCAATCGGATTGGTGCCGATAAAGCCGATCCACAGCAGGTGGATCACAGCGGCCGTGATCAGCGAAACAAACAGCCGATCGCCGCGCGTCGTGGGGATGCGCAGGATACCGACGCGTTCGGCTTCCGGATAGACCAGCGCCAGCCAGGTCATCGTTCCCAACGTGGCGGCGAGCAGCGCGAAGAAAATCGCCGTCGGCGGCGTCCAGGCCATCCATGCGATGTTTTCCATGATGTCCTCCTAGACCCGGCCGAGCGCGAAACCGCGCGCGATGTAATTGCGGACGAACCAGATCACCAGCGCGCCCGGAATAATGGTGAGCACGCCGGCGGCGGCGAGCAGTCCCCAGTCCATGCCGGCGGCGGAGACGGTGCGTGTCATCACCGCCGAGATCGGCTTGGCATTGACCGACGTCAGCGTCCGCGCCAGCAGCAATTCGACCCAGGAGAACATAAAGCAGAAGAACGCGGCAACGCCGATGCCTGACGCGATCAGCGGCACCAGAATTTTCACGAAGAACTTTGGAAACGAATAGCCGTCGAGAAACGCGGTCTCGTCAATCTCGCGCGGCACGCTGGAGACGAAGCCTTCCAGGATCCACACCGCCAGCGGCACGTTGAACAGGCAATGCGCCAGCGCCACCGCCCATGGCGTATCGAACAGGCCGATCGCCGAATACAGATTGAAGAACGGCAGTGCATAGACCGCGGGCGGCGCCATCCGGTTCGACAACAGCCAGAAGAACAGATGCTTGTCGCCGAGGAAGCGATAGCGCGAGAACGCATAGGCCGCCGGCAGCGCGAAGGAAATCGAGATGATGGTGTTGATGACGACGTATTTCAGCGAGTTGATGTAGCCGGAATACCAGCTCTCGTCGGTGAAGATGCGGATGTAATTGGCGAGCGTCGGCTGGTGCGGCCACAGCGTCATGGTCGAGACGATCTCGCTATTGGTCTTGAAGCTCATATTGACGAGCCAGTAGATCGGCAACAGCAGGAAGATCAGGAACAGCGACAGGATCAGGCGGCGCCCGGGGATCGAATGCATCAGGCCGCTCCCTCGTTGGACTTGCGATCGACGCCGGCATTGGTCATCACGGTGTAGAACACCCAGCACACGATCAGGATGAT
>JAQGKA010000630.1 GCA_028290355.1 Tardiphaga sp.
CACCTGCTGAACGGCATGATGCAGGGGACGATCTATGGTCTCGTCGCCATGGGATTCACGATTTTCTTCGGCGTCATGAACGTCATCAAGTTCTCCCATGGCGACGTGCTCACGCTCGGCGCCTTCGGAGGACTTGTCGCAGTCTGGGCAACCAACTCCCTGGGGCTGCCCGTCCCGGTGCAGTTTATCGCCGCCTTCGCCGCTGCGATGCTGCTGTCTGCTGTGGCGGGTGCGGGCATCTCGCACTTCCTCATCATGCCGCTGCGCAACGCGCCGCCGCTCAACATGCTGCTGATGACCATGATGGTCGGCACCGTGTTGCGCGAAGCGATCCGGCTGTTTTTCCCGAACGGTACCAACCCGCAGCGCTTTCCCGAATTGTTGCCCTCCGGCGGTTTCAATATCGGCAGCTCGTTTTTCCGTACCGACGCCCTGATCCTGATCGTCGCCGGCATCGCCTCGATCGGCGTGGTATACTGGATCATCAATCGCACCAAGTTCGGCCTGGCGATGCGAGCGGTCGCCGAAGACGTCGAGACAGCACGCACCATGGGCATCAATTTCGCCCGCGTGATTCCGCTGACCTTCGCACTAGGATCGATCACCGCAGGTTTTGCGGGCACGATCTACGGGCTGTATTACAGCGAGATCAATTACGGCATGGGCCTGCTGCTCGCCGTGATCGGCTTCACCGCGGCGATCGTCGGCGGCCTCGGCAATATCTGGGGCGCCATCATCGGCGGCTATCTGTTCGCCGGCCTGCAGACCTTCGTGGTCGCGGCGATGCCCTCCATGAGCGACTACAAGAACGTGTTCGCCTTCGTGCTGATCATCATGCTGATTACCTGGCGACCGACCGGCCTGCTCGCCGAACGCGGAAGCGAGCGTGTATGACCGGGCTTTCCGCTCCTAAACCGGCCGCCGTCTGGCCCCTGATCGCTTCCGTGGCCTTCGCCGCCGCGGCGCTGACGACGCTGGTGCTGATCGAAAACCAGAAGCTGCTCGGCCTGACGCTGGCCGGCATCGCCGCGATCTGCTTTGCCGCGGCGCGGTTCGGCGGAGTCGCCGCAACCGAGGCCGCAGCGTCGCAAAATCCGTGGCTGCTGCGCGGTCTGATCACGATTGCCGCGATGGCGGTGCTGTACGTGCTCAGAGACGACAATTTCGGCCTGCTGATGGTCGCGACAGTGCTGATCTACGCCACCGTCTGCATCGGCCTGACCATCCAGATGGGCTATACCGGCCTGACCAATTTCGCCGCCGCCGCCTTTGTCGGCACCGGCGGCTATACCGCGGCGATGCTCGGCCAGAAAGGCGGCCTGCCCGATCCGCTCGTGCTGATCGGTGGCGGACTGGTTGCAGTGTTCATCGGCTCGCTGCTGATCCTGCCGGTGCTGCGCACCCGCGGTCACTATGCTGCGCTGACCACGCTGGCCTTCGGCGTGATGTTCAACGTCTTTCTCGACGCCAACGAATTGCTCGGCGGGCCGCAGGGCCTGAAGATCCCCGGCATCAACCTGTTCGGCTGGGACTTCTCCAGCGACCTGCAGATCCTCGGCATCACCTTCTCGTTCTACGTCAACTACGTGATCCTGACCGGCGTGCTGACGGCGCTGGCGATGATCCTCGCCGGCCTGCTCGACAAGTCCTGGATCGGCGTCTGGCTCGATGTGGTGCGTCTCGACGAGACCGCGGCTTCCGTGTTCGGCCTCAGGATCGGCTACTGGAAAATCCTCGCCTTCACGCTCGGCAATTTCCTCGCCGGACTGATGGGCGCGGTCTATGCCAAAATGACCGGCTTCATCGCGCCGAGCAATTTCACCTTCGGCGACTCGCTGGTCATGGTGTCGATCGTGATTCTCGGCGGCATCGGCAATCGCTGGGGCGTACTGCCGGCGGCGCTGATCGTGGTGCTGCTGCCGGAGAAGCTGCAGTTCATCCAGGAATATCGCCTGTTGCTCTATGCGATCCTGGTGATCGTGATCCTGATCATGCGGCCCGACGGCCTCGTCGCGCGCCGGGTGCGGACGCTGCGCATGGAGGCCCGCCCGTGACGGAGGCTTCCACCATATCCCTGCTCGAAAGCCGCGGTCTGACGGTGCGCTTTGGCGGCCTGCTGGCGCTTAACGAACTCGATATCGACGTCCGCCACGGTGAAGTGCTGGGCCTGATCGGTCCGAACGGCTCCGGCAAGACCACCTTCCTCAACGTCATCAGCGGCGTCTATTCCGCCAGCGCGGGCAGCATCAAGCTCGACGGCGTCGATATCACCACCGCGAGCGCGCAAAACCTGTCCAACCACGGGCTGGCGCGGACGTTTCAGCGCTCGCGGCTGTGCCTGCCGCTATCGGTATTCGACAACATCGCGCTCGGCGCGCAGAAGCGCCTCGACAGCGGGCTATGGCACAACCTAGTGCGGCGCAAATCCTTCGCCGCGGAAACCCGCGCGATTGCGGCGGAAGCCCGCGAGCTGCTGTACGTCTTCAATCCCTCGCTCGCCGACAAACTGTTCGAACCGGCGATCTCGCTCGGCATGATCGACCGCCGCCGCGTCGAGATCTGCCGGGCGCTGATCGGCAAGCCGAAACTGGTGCTGCTCGATGAGCCCTCCGCCGGCATGACCCATGACGAGACCGATCAGGTGGTGGACGAGATTCTCGGCATCCGCAAATCGCTGGGCGGCCTCACCATCATCATCGTTGAACATGAAATGGGCCTGATCGAGCGCGTCACCGACCGCTGCGTGGTGCTGAATTACGGCAAGAAGATCTGCGAAGGTCGCTTCCGCGACGTCGCCGCCGATCCCGTGGTTCGCGAAGCCTATCTGGGGCAGTCATGACAGGCCGGCTGATCGTCCAGGACATCTTTACGGCCTATGACCGCGCCGACGTCTTGTCGGGGCTGTCGATCGAGGTGGCGCCCGGCACCATCACCTGCATCCTCGGCTCCAACGGCGCCGGCAAATCGACGCTGATCCGCTCGATCCTGCGGCTGACGCCACCACGCGCGGGCTCAATCGCCTTCGACGGCGCGACGCTCGATCACATGCCAACCCACGAGATCATCGGCCTCGGCATCGCCTGCATTCCCGAGGGCCGACGCATCTTCGCCAAGATGACAGTCGAGGAGAACCTGCGGGTTGGCGCCTATCTGGTCGGCTCGGAAAAGACGATCCGAGCACGGCTGGATAAGGTCTACGAAACTTTTCCAAGGCTCAAGGAGCGCGCCAGGCAGTTGGCGGGCACCATGTCGGGCGGCGAACAGGCGATGGTTTCGATCGGCCGCGGCCTGATGACCGAGCCGAAACTGCTGATCATCGACGAACCCTCGCTCGGCCTGTCGCCATTGTTCGTGCAGGAGAATTTCAACGTCATCCGGCGCATCAACGAGACCGGAGTGACGGTGCTGCTGGTCGAGCAGAACGTCAACCAGACACTGGCGATCTCGCATTACGGCTACGTGCTGTCGCAGGGCCAGATCGTGGTGCACTGCACGCCCGAAGTGTTGGCCGCAGACGCAGAGGTGCAGCGCGCCTATTTTGGCGGTGCCCACTAACCGCTTGCCCTCTCGCCGCCTACTGATGGCTGGCCCGGATTTTGCTCCGCATTCCTGATCGTTGTGCTTTACTGAGCCCAACATCAGCGTTGACGCGTGAGTGCCCATGACAGACCTCGGCCCCACCATTGGTTCCGCATCCGCCAAAGACGCACGCCGGCAGCTTTCGGTTGGCTTCGTGCTGGTCCCCAATTTCACGTTGATTGCCTTCTCGGCGATCGTCGATCTGCTGCGGCTGGCCGCCGACGAAGGCGACCGAAGCCGGCCGGAAAAGTGCTCGTGGAGCGTGCTGGCGCCGGATCTCAATCCGGTCACCGCCAGCTGCGGCCTGCAGGTGCTGCCGTGGGAGACGTTCGATCGACCGGAGCGCTTTGACTATATCGTCGTGGTCGGCGGACTGATCGACCGCAACTCGACCTATCATCCCAAGACGCTGGAATTTCTCCGCGACGCCGCGGCCAAGGGCGTGTCGATCGCCGGTATCTGCACCGGCAGCTTCGCGCTGGTGGAAGCCAAGCTGATGAGCGGACGCAAATGCTGCGTCAGCTGGTATCATTTCCCGGACCTGATCGAGCGCTATGGCGACATCATTCCGGTGGCCGATCAGCTGTTTGTCGAGGACGGCAAGTTCATCACCTGCGCCGGCGGCCTTGCAGCACTGGATCTCGGCGCCTGGATGGTGGAGCGTCATCTCGGCCCCGGCCGCGCGCAGAAGAGCCTGCACATCATGGTGACCGACTCGGCCCGCCCCGCCGCCGGCGCGCAGCCGCAGCCGCCGAGCGTCGGCACCGTCGACGATCCCCGCGTCCGACGCGCCATGCTGCAGATCGAACAGAACCTCAGCACGCCGCAAAAGGTCGAGGACATCGCACAAGGCGTCGGCCTGTCGAAGCGTCAGCTGGAGCGCATCTTCCGAAAAGTGGTCGGCAAGAGCATCCAGGAATTTTCGCGCGATCTGCGGGTGTTCTATGGCCTCTGGCTGCTGGCCAATTCCGACAAGACTATTACGGCCGTCGCCACCGAGAGCGGCTTCTCGGACATCTCGCATTTCAACCGGCTGTTCCGGGCGACCTTCGGCTGCGCGCCTTCCACGTTGCGCCGTGAGGGCGCCGACGCCATGAAGCTGACGATCCAGCGCTGGCAGACCGCACAATCCAAGACGCTGTCGGACATGCATATCGCCGCGGCGAAAACACTGGCCGATCGACATGCGGCCATGGGCCGGCCGGGCGAGATGACGGCGCCGATCGCAGCTCTGGCGCGACCGCCGATGCCGGGGATCGATCTGGAAACGCTCGGCTTCCTGCAGCGCGAGCGGCGTCCGTATTTCTGAGCGGCCACACGTTGTCGACGGGCGTTGCCAGACGTGGTTTCGGGCTCTAGTTTTATCGCGGCGTCCATGACGCCCACTTGCGCGCTTCAATGATGCAGCGTGGGCAGTGCCAGCCGAACCGAATTACGGAGGGGCAGACGCGTTTGCGACAGAGGCCGGCACGGATGACGCGCTGGCGTTGATCCGGGTCGCCATCGGCGAACGCTCGCGCAACCTGCAGGGCCACGGCCTCGACGAAGGTGCATCGACCCGGATGCTGATCCATGCCGGCCGAAATACAAACGTAGGGTGGGCAAAGGCGCACTTGCGCCCACCGTCTTCGCGCGGTGCCTGCGATGGTGGGCACGCCGCGCTCGCGCTTCGCGCGACCCGCGGCTTTGCCCACCCTACGAAGAAAAAGCTTCGACAGGAGAGGGTGTCGATACTTTATCCATCACGGCTTCCATTCGGCCTCCTGCAGCAGCCTCCAGCTGATCTTGTTGCTTTCAGAGCGCGGCAGGCTGTCGACAACCACCACCGAACGCGGCGCCTTGTAGCTCGCCATCGCGCTGCGCGCCCAGGCGACGATATCATCCGGCGATGTGGTGGCCTTAGCAGCGTCGTGCAGGGTGACGAGCGCCTTCACCGCCTCGCCGCGATAGCTGTCCGGCGTCGAGATGAAGCAACATTCATTGATGGCGGGATGCCCGTACATGGTCGCCTCGACCTCTGCCGGCCAGACCTTGAACCCGCTGACATTGATCATCCGCTTCAGCCGGTCCACGGCGAAGAAATAGCCATCGCGATCGCGATAGCCGAGGTCGCCGGTGCGCAGGAAACGCTTGCCGTCCAGCTTGATGAAAGCGCTCGCATTGGCTTCGGGCCTGTTCCAGTAGCCCTTCAGCACCTGCGGCCCATGCACGACAATCTCGCCGGTCTCGTCATTGCCCAGCTCCGCCAGGGTGTCGGGATCGATGATCCTGCATCGGTTTCATGCACAGGGATGCCGAGACATTGCCGCTTCGGCGCCGCCAGCGGGTTGATATGGGTCGGCGACATGGTCTCGGTCATGCCGTAACCCTCAACGAAATCGAGATCGAAGCGGGTCCTGAGGCGCTCGGCGACCGCCACCGGCATCGCCGCGCCGCCGCCGGTGATAACCTTGAGCCTGCTGAAACAGTCCTCGCGAAATCCCGCGCTAGACAGCACGTCGACGATCATCGTCGGCGCGGCATTCCAGAACGTCACGCCATAGGTTTCGAACAACTCTGGAATCAGATCCTTGTCCCACCGCGCCATCAGCACCAGCGTGGCGCCAACAGAAATCGCGGCATTCATCGAACCCTGCATGCCCGCCACATGGAACAGCGGCATGAAACCGGTCATGACGTCATTGCCGCCAAGCCGGTACCACCGCGCCTGCAGCACCGCTGTGAACAGTACGCTGCGATGGAGATGAATACAGGCCTTGGGCTTTCCCGTGGTGCCCGACGTATAGGGCAGGATGCAGAGATCGTCCGGCGTTGCCGTCATCGCGGCGGGCCGCTCGGCCTGAGCGAGAGCGGAGGACCAGAGATGCCAACCCTGCGTGGCGGGAAGCTCCGCTGGCTGCTGCGTGACACAGGCCGGCAACGTATAGGGCGTAGCGGCGGGCACGTAATCGCGATAATGCGCGACGATGACGTGGTCGAGGCCTGATCCCAACAGCGGTTCAAAGACCTCGGTGAGTTCGCTGCCGATGATGGCCGCCCTGGCGCCGCTGTCGCTGGCGAGATAGCTGACCTCGGCGGTCTTGTTCATCGGATTGATCGGCACTATCACCGCGTCGGCCCGCATGACCGCATAATAGGCGATGACATATTGCGGTGAATTCTGCAGCACGATCAGAACGCGATCGCCGCGCCCAATACCGCAGACATTCTGCAGATAGCCGGCCATGGCATCGACCTGATCGAGCAGTTCGGCGTAGCTGAGGCTGGCGCCGTAAAACACGGTGGCCTGATGATCGGGACGAGCACGCGCCGCCCGCACCAGCGCATCGTACAGCACGCCATCCGGCACCACGAGCTGCGGGGGCTCATCGACGGGCCAGAAGGCTGCAAGATCGGTCATCAAACCTCCTGACAAATCGCCCGCGAGACTAAACGCTGAAGTGCCAGACCTTTGCGATGATCTGCCAGCGGCCATCGATCTTGATGAAGGACAGCTCGTTGATGAATCGCTTCGGCACGTACATGTCCTTGACCCGGGCATGGGCGGTGGTCGGTGAGGCCACCTCGACGCTGAGCACAGCTTCGTCGCGGGGATCGTTGCGCGACGCCGGTGACGGCCGGCCGGCGACCATGGCCATGTAGGTTTCGAGATCGAGATTCACCAGCACGCCGTCGGTGGCTGAAAACAGCCGCACCTGCGGATGCAGCACCTTGCGGAATTTGGCGACGTCGCCGTAATAAAGCGCCTCGAAATAATCGGAGATAACTGCGCGGACTTCTTTTTCGTCTTGCATGGTTTCTTTCGGGGATGGATCAGTGGGAGCCGTTCGAGCTCGCGAATTCCTCGTCGGCGAGCTGCAGCCCGTGGTCGAGGGCTTCCAGCAGCGCTTCCGATTCCGCTTCGGAGATGATGAGCGGCGGCGCGAGGAACAATGAGGTCTGTTCGCCACTGGTGCCGATCACCGCGCCGACCTCCATGGCGCGGGTGGCGACGCGCGAGGCGATCGGGTTTTCCGTGGTGTCGGCAGCCCAGGCGCGCCAGTCCGGCCCGTGCAGTTCGACGGTCCAGTGCAGGCCCTGGCCAGCGACGCGTTTGACGCTCGGATGCCGCCGGGCGATCTCCACCAGACGGCGGGCGAACAGCGCCTCCATCTCACGGACATGTGCCAGGATGTTTTCTTCCGTCACGGCTTCCAGATAGGCGCTGACCGCGGCCATGCTGATTGGGTGTCCGCGCAGCGTGCCGTAGTTCTGCCAGCTCTTGCCCTTCAGCTGTTCGACGATCGCTTTCGACACCACCACCGCGGCGACCGACGCCGCACCGCCGCCGAGCGATTTGCCCATGGTGACAATGTCGGGGCGGCTCTGGGCGCCCTGAAACGCGAACCAGCGCCCCGAACGTCCCGCACCGGTCACGACCTCGTCGGCGATCCAGTACGAACCGGCCTCGGCTGCGCGGCGCGCCACTTCGTCCTGATAGTCGCCGTCGTAATAGATACCGCCCTGGGTGTAATCGATGATCGTCGCAGCGGTATCCGCCAGCGTGGCCGTTGCATCGGCGAGATATTCCCTGGCCGGGCGATTGTTCGGCGACGCTCCATAGATCGCGCCGTCGGGCGCCGGAAGAATTTTGACGTCAACCATCGGTGCGGGCCTGCGGGTCCCGCCGGCGTGAACAGCCAGTCCGCCGTGCCAATGCGGCTGCACGGTCATGCTGCGCGACAGGCCGACCAGGCCATGATAGGCGCGCTCGCGGGTGGCCAGAGCGGTCTTCTGGGTCAGCGCCTGGCACAGCGAGAGCGCCATATCGTTGGCCTCGCTGCCGCTGATGCAGAAGCGGACCGCGCCGACCCAATCTTCCTCGCCCTTGAACGCGGTGTCGATCAGATCCTCGGCTGCCTTCTCGCGCCCGATCCAGGTCCATCCCTCGTTGACCACCGGCGTGTCCGCAGCCTTGCGGATCGCTTCCACCATTTTGGGATGGCGGTGTCCGAGCCCGCCGCCGGTATTGCTGCCGTCGATCAGGCGGCGACCATCCTGCAGATGGAAATACACGCCCTCGCCGCCGACCACCGTCAGTGGCGCGCTGTCGCCGGCATTGAGGCCGGTTCGCAGAAGTCTGCTCATCGAATTTCTTTCTTCACGCCGCTGCACCGAAACCGCCGCCGCCGCACATCTCGATGGTGACGAGATCGTCCTGCTGCAGAACGAGGTTGGACTTGCCGTCGATCTCGATGGCCTCGCCACCGCGCGTCAGCGAGACGCGGCAGGTCTCGCCGGGCTCGCCGCCGTGCAGGCCGAATGGTGGAATCACCATGCGCTCGACGCTGCTGGTCAGATGCATGCTTGGCGCAAGGATGCGGTAGGTGCGCACGACGCCATCGCCACCGGGATATTTTCCGGCGCCGCCGGAGCCCCAGCGGATCGCCTGCCGCTCGACCCGAATATTGTAATTGGCCTCGATGACCTCGGCCGGCGTGTTGGACGTGTTCGTGAGGTGCACGCGGGTGGCGGCGCAGCCGGCCCGGTTATGTCGCGCGCCCTCGCCGCCGGCATGGACTTCGTACAGCATCTTCCACGAGCCATCCTGCCGCGGCTCGGCGAAGGACAGCATGCCGGATGTAGTGGCGCCGCCCGACGATAGCCGCTCCGGAATCACGTCCTTCATCGCCAGGAAAATCGCATCGACGATGCGCAGCGAGGTCTCGTGGTTGCCTGCCGCCACCGGCGCGGTGAGGCCGGGTTCGAAAATCGAACCCGGCCGGGTGATGATGGTGAGTGGACGCAGCGCTCCACCGTTCTGCTGCAGGTCGCGGCCGCTCATGATGCGGGCGCTATAGGCTACCGCGGATCGCGCGATGAAGGACGTGGTGTTGCAGAAATTCGAGACCCGGTCGCAGCTGCCGGACAGATCGAACGTCGCCTCGTCGCCCTGGATGGTGATCTTGACATGGATGCGGGCGGGCGCGTTGCCGGGTCCGCCATCGTCCATGAAATCCTCGCCTTCATAGACGCCGTCCGGCAGTCCCATGATCGCCTCGCGCATCTCGGCTTCGGACAGATCGTGCAACCGCAACAGGGTCGCCACAAACACCGCCTTGCCGTGCTGCCTGCACAGTTCGACGATGCGCTTCTCGCCGGCGAGTGTGCAGGCGATCTGGCCGAGCAGGTCGCCTTCACAGGCTTCGGGGTCGCGGACATTGACCTTGAGGAACTGGACGATGGCGTCGCTGACGCCCGCCGCGGTGGCGATGCGGATCGGCGGAATCCGCAGCGCTTCCTGGAACGTATCGATGGCCTTGGCAAAATAGCTGCCGGGCCAGAAACCGCCGATGTCCGGCCAATGCGCCAGGCTGACGGCGAAGGCGACGATCTCGCCCTCGAAGAACACCGGACGGACCACCTTGACGTCGTTGAGGTGATTGCCGCCGAGCGCGCCGAGATTGTAGATCAGCACGTCGCCGTCATTGATGGTGGCGGCGGGCACCACCTTCAGCAGTTCGCGCACGGTATAGGCCATGGCGCCGAGATGCACCGGGATATCGCGGCCCTGCCCGACCAGTTCGCCCTGCGCGTCGGTGATCGCCGACGACAGGTCGCCAGCCTCGCGCAGCAGCGGCGAACGCGCCGAGCGCGTCATCACCAGGCTCATCTCTTCCGCCGCGGCCGACAGGCCATGGCGGATCACTTCGACGGCAAAGGGGTCGAGCTTCATGATGCGACCTTCGTCAGGTACAAGTTGCCAGTGGCGTCCGGAACGGCCTGCCAGCCCGGCGGCACCACTACGGTGGACCAGGCGTCCTCGATGATCGCGGGGCCGGTGACGACATCGGACATGGTGCCGCGATCTATCACCTGGGTCAGCACATCGTGGGCATTGTCGAACGAACATTTGCGCGCGACGAATTCGGTCCGCCTGGAGTCGGTGCCGGGCCGTCCCACCGACGTCGTCGATGGCTGGCGCGCCTGCACGCGGATCGATTCGATGACACAGGGTTCCGTGGTGGCGTAACCGTACAGCTCGCGGTGCTTCTTGGTGAACGCCTGCTGCAGAGAAGCAGGATCGAGCGGCAGCGTGAACGGCACAGGGATGGCGTCGGACTGCGCGGCGTAGCGCATCAGGGCCACCAGATCGACCGCGATCGAGGTGCGCGGAATGGCATTGGCGACCAGCGGCTCGAGCGTCTGTTCGACCATCGCGTCGATACGCTGCGAGACCTTTACGAGATCGATTCCGTCGAGCGCGGCGCGCAGCGTCTGCTGCTGCAAGAAGCTGAAATCGGCGGTCAGGCAGCCCAGCGCCGAAAATGCGCTAGACGCCGCCGGCACCACGATCTCGCTGATGCCGTAGAGCTCGGCGAGGCCCGACGCATGCATCGGGCCACCGCCGCCGAACGCCAGCAGCGTGCAGTCGCGGCCATCGATGCCGCGCTCCACGGTGACGCGTCGCAACGCACGTCCCATCGTAGCGTTGGCCACCTTGATGATGCCGAGCGCGGTTTCGGTCAGGCTGAGGCCAAGCCGCGTGGCGATCGGCTGCACCGCGCGCGCCGCCGCATCGAGATCGATGCCGATGCGGTCGCCGAGCTTGGTGGCGGGATTGAGATAGCCGAGCAGTGCGTTGGCATCGGTGATGGTGGGCTCGGTGCCGCCGCGGCCGTAGCAGGCCGGGCCCGGTTCGGAACCGGCGCTTTCCGGGCCGACGGTGAGGCCGCCGGAGCCGGCGCGCACGATGGAGCCCCCGCCGGCGCCGATCGAATGCACCGCCAGCATCGGCTGCCGCAGCGGCCGGTCGCCAAGCAATTTGCCGTCGGTCATTTCCGCCTGGCCATCGACGATCAGGCAGACGTCGGTGGTGGTGCCACCCATGTCGAAGGTGAGCACCCGCGACTTCTTCAGCTGCCGGGCGATGCTGACCGAGGCCGAGACGCCGGCGGCAGGGCCGGACATCGCCATCACCAATGGACGACGCTTGACTGCCGCGATCGGGATCATCGCGCCGGCGGAGTGAAACACCTGCAGGCCGGCGCCGAGCGGAAGGCGCTCCTCGAGTTCGCTGAGATATTCCACCGC
>JAQGKA010000644.1 GCA_028290355.1 Tardiphaga sp.
CCAGCGTCAGGACCGCCCCCATCGACAGATCGAGACCTTCGGTCATGATGATCAATGTCATCGGCAGCGCCATCAGCAGCAACACCGTCGACTGCACCAGAACATTGGACAGGTTGGGCGCCGACAGAAAGCCAGGACTGCTCGCGGCAAAACCTGCGATCAGGACGATCAACATCACCGCGACGCCGGGAATGCGCCGGACCGCAGCCATTGGCAAGTTGAGAGCAATCTCATGCATGATGCATTCCCAGCCTGACGATGTTCTCTTCTGACAATTCGTGACGTGACAGTTCACCCACGATACGACCGTCCCGCATCACGTAAGCCCGGTCACAGACATGCACGATTTCCACCTGCTCCGATGAAATCATCAGAACCGCAGCGCCCCTGGCGACAAGGTCGTCGATTAGCGCAAAGATTTCGGCCTTCGCGCCAACATCAATACCCCTGGTCGGCTCATCGAAGATGAAGACCTTGGCGCCGGCCGCCAGCCATTTACCGATGACGACTTTTTGCTGGTTGCCGCCGGACAACAGACCAACTGGCTGCTTCGTAGATGGCGTCGCAACGCGCAGCTGGCGAACCAGGCCGCCGCTTACTTCTCTCGCTTTTTGCGGCACGAATAATCCGAGCGGAAACAGCCTCCGCAGGGCCGACACCACCAGATTGTCGCCAACGGAACGAATGAGCGCGAGACCTTCGGCCTTCCGGCTCTCCGGGATCAGTGCGATTCCCAGTCGCGACGCCTTGTCAGGTCCTCCGCTGCGAAGCTGGCCATCGACGCGGATTTCACCGGCAGCGATCCTGTCGGCACCAAAGATCGCGCGGGCGACCTCGGTGCGGCCCGAACCGACCAGGCCGCAAAGCCCGACGATCTCGCCCGCTCTGACCACGAGATTGATGTCGCGAATTCCGCTGGAAGCCGAAACATTCGAGACCTCCAGTACAACGGCGCCCGGCTCCGCGGCGAAGTCACGGGGATAGCTGGTGTCGACATTCCGTCCCACCATCAACCGGATCAACTCGTCGGGCGAGGACTGGCCGGGCCGGGCTTCCCCCACCCGCTTGCCGTCGCGCAGGACGGTGATGCGGTCACCGAGCGAAAACACCTCGGCCATGCGATGCGAAATGTAGACGATCGCGACGCCCTTCGACTTGAGCTGCGCGATCACCGCGAACAGCAACTCGGTCTCGCGGTCGGACAGCGCGGCCGTCGGTTCGTCCATCACCAGAATGCGGGCATCCTGGCTCAGCGCCTGGGCGATCTCCACCATTTGCTGCTGGGCAACGCCAAGCTTATGGACTGGAGTTGACGGATCGATGTCGAAGCCGATGGTCTGCAACAGCGTTTTCGCGTCACGCAGGATTTTGCGGCGGTCGATCGTGCCGGGTATCCGCCCCTTCGGCTCGCGACCGAGATAGATGTTCTGCGCGATGTCGAGATAGGGAACCAGCGAGAATTCCTGGAAGATAACGGCGATGCCGAGCCGCCGGGCATCCGCGGCAGACCTGATTTCAACCTTGCTGCCATTTAGAAAAAATTCGCCGCCGTCGGCGCTGTACGCGCCACACAGTACCTTCATCAGGCTCGATTTCCCGGCGCCGTTTTCACCGAGCAGCATGTGAACTTCGCCGGGCCGGATCACGAACGAGACGTCGTCGAGCGCCTTGACGCCCGGAAACGACTTTGAGATGCCGCGCAGCTCGAACAACGGGACGGAGGCCCCGGCAGCATCGGGCATTTGCGCAAGCACGTTCATAGGGGAATTCTCTGTCCGGCCGAGGTGGCTCTGAAAATCTTGCCGGGATTCATCAGATTGGCGGGGTCGAGCGCGTTCTTCAGCGTCCGCATGACATCGACGGCCTCTCCGAGCTCCTGCTCAAGGAAATCGATCTTGCCGAGTCCGATCCCGTGTTCGCCGGTGCAGGTGCCATCAAAGGCAATCGCACGTTCGACCATGCGGCGATGGACCTGTTTTGCGCGCGTCATCTCGTCGACATCGGTGGGATCGATCAGAATGAGCACATGGAAATTACCGTCGCCGACATGGCCGACGATCGGTGCCGTCAACCCGGCTGCAGCCAGATCGTTCTTCGTTTCCAGCAGGCATTCGGCGAGCCGCGAAACCGGAACGCAGACATCGGTGATCATCGCTTGCGTGCCCGGCCTGAGGCCGAGCCCGGCATAGAGCGTGTTGTCGCGCGCGTGCCACAGCCGCGAGCGGTCCTCGGGCGCAGTCGCCCATTGAAACCCCTGCCCGCGATGATCCGCAGCAATTTCTTCGGCGATATCGGCCTGCTCATTGACCCACGCGTCAGTGCCGTGGAACTCAAAGAACAGCGTCGGCGCCTCGCGATAGGAAAGCTTCGCGTAGGCGTTAATGCCGCGCATCATGGTATCATCGAGCAGTTCCATGCGGGCCACCGGTACACCAGCCTGAATCACGGAGATTGCGGTGCCTACCGCATCGTCCAGCGTATCGAAGCTGCATACGGCGGACGAGATCGCCTGCGGGCGCGGATGCAGTTTCAGCGTCACCTCGGTAATGATTCCGAGCGTTCCCTCGGCCCCGACGAACAGCCGCGTCAGATCGTAACCGGCGGCGGACTTGCGGGCGCGTTTGCTGGTCCTGATGACCCGGCCATCGGCCAGTACGACCTCGAGCGCGAGGACGTTGTCCTTCATGGTGCCGTAGCGCACGGCCATGGTGCCGGAGGCCCGCGTCGACGACATTCCGCCAATCGAAGCGTCCGCACCCGGATCGATCGGAAAAAACAGACCGGTGTCGCGCAATTGCGCGTTGAGTTGCTTGCGGGTGATGCCGGGCTGAACCACGACGTCGAGGTCGTCGCCATGAACCGCGACGATCTTGTTCATCCGGGAGAAATCAAGACAGACGCCGCCATAGATCGCGGACGTATTGCCTTCGAGCGACGTACCGGCGCCAAAGGCGACCATGGGCATGCCCATTTTGGCGCAGATCTCGACGATGCGCCTGACGTCTTCGGTCGTCTCAGGGAAGACAACAACATCCGGTGCCGCGGACGCGTGATACGCCTCGCTTCCCCCATGGCCATCAAGTGTGCCGCGCGCAATCGTCGCACGCGATCCGAAGATGGCGGTCAGACTCTCGGCAACACTCGCGACGTTCTCTATGACGCCCATCGTTTCCATCCCTGCGCCCGGCCCGTTGATCGGGCTCTCGCGCTAACTCAGAACCGCATCCGCAAACTAGGCGGCGCAGACAGCCGCGGCTCCGGACTTAAGTCCGAAGTCGTAATTCAGATGCCTATATGGTCGACCCATTGTCGTGCCATCCGCGGCGATACCGGGCGGCATTTCCTTGTAGTCGCGGATCAAACTGTCCTTGACCCCGAACACCACATCGGAGTCGAGATACTTGTCGCCAGCTTCGAAAACATGGGTGACGAGTTGTTCGTAACCCGGGGCCGCGATCATGAAGTGAACATGCGCCGGCCGCCACGGGTGTCGACCCTGCGCTTCCAGCATATCGCCAACCGGACCGTCGTGCGGAATCGGGTAGGCGGCGGGCTTGATCGTCCAGAACCAGAAGCGACCGTTTTGATCGGTGCGAAACCTGGCGCGCATGGCGAGATCGCCGATCTTGTCCAGTTGCTGGACGTCGTAATAGCCATCATTGTCTGAATGCCACACATCGACCGTCGCGCCCGCCAGTGGCCGCCCCTCCGGCGAAGACACCGAGCCTGTGACCAGCAGCGGCTGGCCTTGCAGCTGACCGGAAATATCTGCACCGAGCTCGTGCTCGGGCGCTCGCTGAACGAAGAACGGACCCAGCACGGTGGTCTCCGTGGCGCCTTCCGGCAATCGATGATTGATCGCATCGACCAGCATCGAAACGCCGAGCGTGTCGGAGAGCAGGATAAATTCCTGGCGGTTATCATCGCACATATGGCCGGTGCGGGTCAGGAAATCGATTCCGCTTTCCCATTCTGCCTGGGTCGGCTGGATCTCACGGACAAAGGCATGCAGATGCCGGACCAGCGCTTCGCTGACCTGCCTGGTGCGCTCGGCGGAAGCGCCAGCCACACGCTCCAGCACTGCGTCGGTGATGGTAAATTCGTTGAAGTTCCTCATTGGGCGTTCCCCGTCTCAGGCTCGCCGAGGCCAGACAGGCGCTCGGCCTGCCGAACCGGCGCGATGAAATCAACCTCACCTTCACCTTGCGCGATCAGCGAGCCATAGACTTCGCGCATATAGGCCGCGAGAGGCAGCGGAACGTCGACGCTATGGCCGGCACCGATGATGAGGTCGAGATCCTTGGCCATCTGACGGCAGGAAAACGTCGATTCGAAATCCCGGCTGCGCAGCGGCGCGGTCTTGTACTTGACCATCGGCGAAGCCACGGCGCTGTCATCCAGAACGTTGAGAATGTCCTGCCACGCAATACCTCCCTTGCGCGCCAGCGCGAGGCTTTCCGCCATCATCCCCGCCGACACGGCGATCATCAGATTGACTGCGAGCTTCGCGTAACGCGCCTCCTCGGCCTCGCCGAGATAGGTCTGCGCTCGTGTGAAACTCCCGAGTACCGGCCGCACCCGTTCAAATGCTGGCTTCGGACCGGAAACAAAACAGGTCAACGCGCCGGTATGAGCGATGCTGGCATTTCCGGAGACAGGTGCGCGCAGATAGTGAATGCCCTTGTCCTTGGCCGCCGTGGCGAGCTCAGCCGAAATTTCGGCGCTGACAGTGCTCGTCTCGACCAGGACCGCGTCCGGCGACATCGCCGCGACAATGCCATCGGCGTCGAACATCACGCCGCGCAATGCCTTGTCGTCTGGCAGAGAAGCAAAAACGACGTCCTTGCCCGAAGCAGCAGCATTTGCGCTCGCCGCCAACGCCAATCCCTGCGCAGAAGCAAGTGCCAGCCTGTCCTGGCTACGATCATAAGCAGTGACGTCGAAGCCCGCCTGCTTCGCCAGGACGACCATGGGCAATCCCATCTTGCCGACGCCGATCCATCCGATGCGTGATGTTTTACTCACTTGTCATGCCGCCTTGTTGATCTTGTTCATGTCGTCGATGATTCTCCGGCCGGACGCAGCAAGCGCATCCATCTTGCGTTGCCGATCCGCGAGCAGCAGACGGCCATCCCGCTTCTTCCACGCGCCGGCAATCATCACCGCTTCGACATTAGCCGGGCCGGCCTGCATCACGACCGTCGAAACCGGATCGTGAACAGGCCAGAGATTCAGTGCCGTCGCGTCCAGGATAACCAGATCGGCTTCTTTGCCTGGCGTCAGCGATCCCACGCGTCCCTCGAGGCCAAGCATGCGCGCCCCTTCGAGCGTAGCCCAGCGCAAGGCTTCACGGACACGAATGGTCGATGTAGCCGGGATTTCGTCGCGCTCGCTGCGAACAACGCGGTTGTCGAGCGCACGCTGCGTCGTCAGCGCAATTCGCGCCACCGAAAACATGTCGCCCGAAATCACCGACTCCAGATCGACCCCGAGCGAAGGCGCCGCGCCGAGTTGCAGCAAACGCCCGGTGATCGGAAAGCCGTGGCCCTGGATCATTTCGTTCTCGGGCGTCACGGAAAACGACACGCCAAGATCCACGAAACGGCGTAGCTGTTCGTCGGTCAGATTGTTGCCGTGCACAATATTCACGCGCGACCCGACCAGGCCTTCCTTCACCAGGATGTCCCAGCCCTCGGGCGTTCGCGCCGGGCCGCCGCCCTGATGCATCGACGCGACCAATTCGAATTCGCGCGCCAGTGCGAAATCCTGCCGCGCAACATCAAGTGTCGAGTAGTGCGGCCCGAGAACTGCGAGACCCAAGGTGAGCAATCCCGAGCGGTCCGCAAACGGACCGGCAAGCAGCCGCTTGACCTCGTCCCGCGGATGCGGCACCTCGGAAAAGTGCCGCTGGCCCGGCTTCGGATCCGGCTTTGGCGAACCATGAAAGAACGCTGCGCGGATGCCGCTTTCCGACAGTGCGGCCACAGCAGCGTCGGTATGCGCCGGTGTTGGGTTGTTATGGCACCAATCGACCAGCGTCGTCGTTCCACAATCGATCTGATTGAGCGCACCGAGGAGCGTCGCAATGTGAATGTCGTCCGGTCGAAAAACCGTTGCCAGGCCGGCATGCATTTTGCCGAAATATTCCGGCAGGGTCCAATTGCATGCGTAACCGCGCAGCGCGGTTTGCCAAGTGTGCATGTGGGCATTGATGAGCCCGGGAATCAAGATACGCCCACGGCCATCGATGATCTCTGCATCGTCGGCATCGATATGTGGTCGCACGGCGGCGATGCGGCCATCTTCAACCAGCAGATCCCCGCCCGGCAGATCGCCCAGCGCATCGTCCATCGTGACGATTGTCGCATCCTTGATCAGAACGCGCGTCATCGGCGCCCGCCACAGTCGAACGCAGCCAATCGCGCGACCGATCGAAGGGTCGCGCGCCGCAACGCTTTTTGATGAACGAGCTGCTTCAAGTTTTCCGTCCTTCACGCGGGCCATCTTCGTGGCCTATAGGGCGGCGCCTCGTCGGGTCATGCCCGGCGGCGCCTTCCACTTCCTCTTCCGCAATCTTGATTTCATGCACACGTTTGTCAACGGGATTTTTCCACTTTTTTGCGTGCCGTTGCAAGCAGCAGGGAATACCCCTCATGTCGCTTTGCAACATGAGGGGTATTCGCCACCACCACAGAGTTCGATTACAATTCGTTGCCAGCATCCGCGCTGCGATGGATGCTCATCTTGGATTCGGTGTAGAAGGACCGGAATGGACCGCGTAAAAAAGACGAAGATCAAGGCAACTCCGCGGATGTCGCGGGTGACGATCATCGATGTGGCTGAGCAGGCCGGAGTTCACTGGTCGACGGTCTCACGCGCTCTCAACCCGGCGAAACGGCATCTGATCTCACCGGAAATGATCGAGCGTATTTCGGCGTGCGTGAAACGGCTTGGCTATCGTCAGAATGCGATGGCATCGGCGCTGCGAACGCAGAAAACACGAACTATCGGCGTGATCGTGTCCAATCTCGGCGATCCGATTCATCCGCCAATCGTACGTGCGATCGAAGACCGACTTGGCGAAATCGGATATGTCGTATTCGTTGGCAATACGGACAACGATTCCATGCGGGAAGCGGCATTGATCGACCGCTTCATCAGCCAGGGCGTCGATGGACTGATTGTGGCAACGTTCAAACTCAAGGATCCTCTGGTCGACAAGTGCCTGCTGGCCGGCGTGCCGACGGTGGCGGTCTTCCGCGATCCCGAGCGGCCGGAGATTCCGAGCGTTCGCGTCGATGACGCCGAAGCGATGGCACGAGCCGTTCGCCATCTGGTCGAACTCGGCCACCGTAAGATCGCTCACGTTGGCGGACCGCAGAACTTGTCGACCGGGCGCAATCGCTACAGGGGATTTCGAAAGGCCTGCAAGACAGCGTTCGGTGCCGACAGCGAGGTGATCGCGAAATTCGGCAAGGCATTTACGGTCGATGAAGGCCATTCGGCCTGCGGCGAATTGCTGGATCAGCACCGAGCCATCACGGCCATCGTCGCCGGCAACGATATGTTGGCGATCGGTTGCCTGAGCGCGATCAACCATCGTGGAATTAAATGCCCCGGCGATATTTCGCTGATCGGCATGAATGACATGCTGTTCATGGATGCAGTGTATCCGCCTCTCACGACCATGCACACGCCTTCTCGCGAACTAGGCCTGCAGGCGGCGAACCTGCTGATTGACATGATCGATGGAAAAAAAATCGAGAAAGGCAGGCATATTCTCGCTTCCAATCTGATCATCCGGTCATCAGCAAGCAAGCCGAATTGAAAACAGTTCCGGGTCTCCAGATCTCGATGACAGCGAAGTCGCTTCTGTGATGGTGCACCGGACCTATCGATTGCGGCGGCGAAGCACATCACCACTGCCATGGCGTTCGACGACGGCATCAATGTCGCCTACCTGAAGACGACGTCCGCGCCCGCGAAGTCGCTCATCTGGAACGATGGCTGGCCTACGCCAGACATTGCGCCGGCATCGATTACGCATTTGCGGTCGAGGTTCTCAATTGCTGACGCCTCGTCAAAGGCTACTCCGATACGCATGCGCGCGGCTAATCGAAATTCGACCGTGTGGTTGCTGCAGCTGATTCGGTCGTCGGAAAGCCAGGCAGCGTGCCGTGGCTGCAGAATCTCAAAATAACGGCGCTTGCCGACGAAATGGGGGAGGCTCTCGAGGGAGCATTCAAAACTGTCGCCAGCGCCTACGATCGATGCGCGGACATGGGCCCGGCGCTTCGCGCGCAGGCTTGGTGGAGGTCATAAACGTTCCGCGCGAAAATTACGGCCTGCTCCGCGTGGCGGCTCGATGTCCGTGCACTGTCGATTCCGAATCGTTCCGGAGATGATTGATCTTGGCGTGACTTATCGCTCACCGCTCATCATGTTCGTCAGGCTTTGGCGGGGTTATACATTTCCTGTCAAAAAGAGGATCGTTCTGATTACGGCGCTTGTCGAAGCACGCACGATCGAGGAAATGAAATCCAGGTTGAGCCCCATCTGCGTACCAAGTAGTGGCAGAAGTATCAAAATAGCGATGAGGATTAACATTCCATAACGCTCCAATCGGGCCAACGGAAGCGCAAGGACATCGGGCAGCAATCCTACGGCAATGCGGCCGCCGTCCAGTGGCGGCAACGGAAGCATGTTGAACACGGCAAGGACTACGTTGATGACCAGCGTATTCTTGAGGTTACCTGCAATCCATGGCGCTGCACTATCCGGCACGACATCGATCGCGTGAAACGCCAGCGCAGCGAGTGTCGCCAGCAAAATATTCATTCCCGGCCCGGCTGCGGCGACCCAAACCATGTCGATCCGAGGGTTACGCAGCGATCGAAAATTAACCGGCACCGGTTTCGCATAACCAAACAGGAAGGGGGAGTGAGATAGCAGCAGCATCGCCGGAAGCAAGATGGTTCCGAATGGGTCGATATGCTTGATCGGATTGAGACTGACGCGACCCAATTTCGATGCCGTGTCATCCCCGAAATGGCGCGCGACGTAGCCGTGCGCGGCCTCGTGAAAAGTGATCGCGATGACCAGCGGGAGGATCCAGGTCGAAACTTCATAAAGGTTGATATTAGACAGCAAGCACTTCTCCTCGCCCAGCGGTCGCCAAATCAGTCGCTATTTACCCATAGCCCATCCCGCGCATCAGATCACGCTCCGCCTCACTCCCGTTTGATGACGCAAAGCTGGTTTAAATGTTGTACAATCGCGGCCATGGGGCAGCGTTTGGCGAAACGACGCAGGCCGGAGAGAAACAGTCATGACGATCAAGGTCATTAGAGCGGCTATTCTGCACCTCACGGTCCTGTTTGCCGTGTGCTTCTCCGCCGCAGCGGTCGCGCAGGACTTCAGCGCAATCATATCTGCGCCCGACCGGACGGACGCTGACCGCCAGGCCGACAAGAGGCGGGATCCGATGAAGCTGCTGGAATTCGTCGGTCCCAGGCCGGGCTGGCGCGTCCTCGATATGGCCGTGGGGGCCGGCTACAGCACCGAATTGATGGCGCGCGCGGTTCAGCCGGGCGGCAAGGTCATAGCGCAGGACGACCGCGCTTCGGAAAAATTCTCGGCCAGAATGAAGACGCCGATAATGTCGAGCGTAGAAGCCTTCGTTACGCCGTTCGACGACCTTTCGAACCCCGCGTTTCGCGATTTCGACCTCGAGACGTTTTTATTCGGATATCACGACACGACCTATTTGCCCGTCGACCGTGCCAAAATGAACAAGGCTTTGTTCGATGCATTGAAGCCGGGGGGCTTGCTCGTCGTTGCGGACCATTCGGCGAAGCCCGAGGACGGGACGACCGTAGGAAAGACGCTGCACAGGATATCGGAGAAAAACGTTCGGGCCGAAATCGAGGCGGCCGGCTTCGTGTTCGTCGCCGACGCCGATTTCAACCGCCATCCCGAGGACGAGCGAACGAACGCCATCTTCAGGAATCCGACCCCGGTCGACGGCTTTGTGCTGAAGTTTCGAAAGCCGTAGAGGTCTGCTCCGCGCCCGAAAGATTCTCCTGGGAGCGTACTCATAATTTGATCCGAACGCCCGAGTTGGACTTTGACGGGAACCTTTTCCCTTCAAAACCATCTAGGTGGGCAGCAGGGAGCAGCGGATGAGACAGGTGCAGGGACACCAGCGCGCGGGCGGACCCGTTGGCACGCTAGACGATATCGAGCTAGTGCAGCGCGCGCTCGCCCGAGACGGTAACGCCTTTCGTACCATCATGCAGAGGTACAACCGGCGGCTTTATCGCATTGCACGGAGCATTCTTCGCAACGACAGCGAAGCCGAGGATGTTGTCCAGGAAGCGTATATGCACGCCTTTACTCGCTTGGACAGTTTCCGCGGCGACTCCAGCCTTCCCACCTGGCTTGCTCGCATCACCATTAACGAAGCCTTGGGACGGCTACGAACTCAGCGCTCGACGGTGGATATCGTGACATTCGAAGCCCGAATGACAGCGGCCGAGATCATTCAATTTCCTCTGACGTCGAAATCCGACGACCCGGAACGAACCATGGCCCAGCGCCAGATATTGCAGCTTGTCGAACAGGCCACCGACAATTTGCCCGAAGTCTATCGAATAGTCTTCATCACTCGCGTGATCGAGGGAATGAGCGTTGAAGATACCGCGGAGATCCTCGGCATTCGACCTGAAACCGTCAAGACCAGATTGCACCGCGCGAGAAGGCTTCTCCGCGAGCAACTCGACAACCAGATCGGTCCGGTCCTGATGGATGCTTTCCCATTTGCCGGCCAGCGCTGCGAGCGGACGACCGTGGCGGTGCTTGACCGCCTCGGCTTGCCCCGCTGAATTCCGGGAACCTTTCGGCTCGCGGCCCATCCAACGGACGTTATCACATCAACCTCATCAGCCGCCGCTTGGCGTCCGGCTACAGGAGTATGTCATGCTCATCCGTTTCAGCGCGGCGATTGCCGCAATGTGCCTGTTAAGCGGCGCGGCCTTCGCGCAAGCTGCATCCAAGCCTACCGACCCTCAGATCGCTCATATCGCCTACACCGCAGGCGTGCTCGATATTACGGCTGCGAAGCAGGCGATCTCGAAATCCAAGAGCAAGGACGTCGTCGCATTCGCCAACGACATGGTGCGCGACCATGAGGCTGTCAACAAACAGGCGCTCGATCTGGTGAAGAAGCTCAACGTCGCGCCTGAAGACAACGACACCAGCAAGTCATTGTCCAAGGCGGCCGCCGAAAAGCAGGTTGAACTCGCGAAACTCAGCGGCGCGGCCTATGACAAGGCCTACGTCGCCAACGAGGTCGCATACCACAAGACGGTAAACGGCGCGCTTGAATCTACTTTGATCCCGTCGGCAACAAACCCAGAGCTCAAGAGCTTGCTACAGACGGGCCTCAAAATATTCCAGGGCCATCAGCAGCATGCCGAGCATGTTGCCTCGATGCTCAAGTAAGGGAAATTGCTATGCGGCCGGGACGGGAGCGCTTCATTTTGATCGGCGTCACTTTGATGACGGGTCTTGTCCCGGCGCAAGCTGAAACCATCCAGGTGGTCATCGATAAACTCGTTTTTTCGCCTGCTGAGATCAACGCGAAAGTTGGCGACACGATCGAATGGGTCAACAAGGACGTGCTCGCGCATACCGCGACGGCACGAGATGGTTGGGATGTGCCAATCGCAGCGAACAAGTCCGCGAGCGTGGTTTTGAAAAATGCAGGTGCTGTCGATTACTATTGTAGATTCCATCCTAATATGAAGGGGCGCATTGTCGTTGAGCCCAGATAGGACGGCGAGGTGAGCCTGCGGTCATACTCAAGACGGCAAGGACGCTCGGCCCACTGCCGACAACGCCGTCGGGGTGATCGAATAAGCTGCCGATATCGGCTCCCGGCACCTTAAGTGCAGGCCGGATCGGGCGTGGTCTGCTCACCGGGGTAGACCGGAAGTGACGTGGAAATTCTGCGTGGTCGCATATTGCCCCGTAGCGGACGTCGGGCGCGCAGACTGCGCCCCCCCTCCCCCCGCCGTTTCTTGTGTTGGGCAGTCTCAATGCAATGCATTGTAACATTCGACGCGCGCTAAGGAACAAGTGATCCGGATAATAGTTGACCAGCAACGAAGCCGGAGTTGACCTTTGATTTAGGCGCCGCCGGATTTACGGCGGTGTATTTGAACCGACATAGGTTCTCAAAGCGAAATCATTGAGAGACTTTAAGATCAGGGAAGAACAAGCCATTGCGTGTCTTCATCCTCGCATTGTCAGTCTTAGGAATTCTCGTCAGTGCAAATGCTGCCAAAGCCGGTCCGAGCACGACCAACCGCGACCTGTTGGCATCCGTCGATCCGGCGACCTTTGCCCAGGAGGCAACTCAGGAAACCGAAGATCAGATAGGCCTCGACAAGGGAAAGCGTCGCGACGTGCAGCGCCGGCTGACCGGTCTCGGTTTCGACACCAAGGTCAACGGACGGTTCGACAAGTCGACCCGCGCCGTCATCACACGCTGGCAGGCGGCACGCGGCTATCCCAAGACTGGCTTCCTCAACACGCTGCAGCATCAGGCGCTACTGACCGAGTCCGTCTCAGCGGCGCAGGCCAGCTTCAGCAGCAGCGACAAATCCGTTGACGATCGTCCGACCCGTCGTCGCGGCGGAGGTGGTGCTCGCCATCACCGCAGTGGTGGCGGTCCAGGTGGACTGATTGGCGGCGTGGTGGGCGGACTGTTCGGACGCCGGTGACCCGACAAATTGTACGGAGCGTTAAGTTCTCACGTTTTCGGTCCGCGCGATCGGCAGGGCCGGTTCATTCGGGTGCGGCGGTACGAATAGGACGTGTTCCGACCGGAGCGCCGGTCGCGCGGTCGATGGTGACGGGATCGATCTCCGTTCCGGTCTCGGCGTCGAAGAAACGGGTCACCTTGCCTCCGCCGCGATGCTTGCGTCCCCACGCGCCGATCGAAAACAGCACCGGCAGAAAGTCGCGGCCGGCTTCCGTCAGCACATATTCGTCCCGTGGCGGACGGTCGGAATAGCGGCGTTTCTCCAGCAGCCCCTCCTCGGTCAGCGATGAAAGCCGCCCCGTCAGCATCGTCGGCGCGATACCGAGGCTTTTGCGAAAATCATCGAAGCGGGTCAACCCCGCATGGGCGTCGCGCATGATCAGCATGCTCCATGCGTCCCACACAAGCGCCAGGCTCCGGGCGATCAGGCATGGCTGGTCCGAAAGATTCATCATGTCGGTATCTTTTTAGTAGTGACTTGATATTGATTCGATAGTAACTGACTGCTCATCGATGTTCCACGAGAAAATGAGAGCGGAAGCCGATGAGCAAGACAGAACGCGGCATTGCCCTGGTAACGGGTGCTTCCTCCGGTATCGGGCTGGTGACGGCGCAAGCGCTGCGGCGCGATGGCTACCGTGTGTTCGGCACCAGCCGAAAGCCGATGCCCGACACCTCGGACGGGATCACGATGCTGATCTGCGACGTCATCAACGATGCATCCGTGCAGAGCGTCGTCGACGAGGTTCTAAGCCGCGCGGGGCAGATCGACCTTCTCGTCAACAATGCCGGGATCGGACTGCTGGGCGGCGCCGAGGAATCCACGACGGCACAGGCGAAAGCCGTATTCGACGTGAACGTGTTCGGCATCATACGCATGACAAATGCGGTCCTGCCCGTGATGAGACGGCAGCGTAGAGGCCGGATCGTCAACCTCAGTTCCATACTCGGGCTGATCCCTGCCCCCTATAACGCCCTCTACGCATCGACCAAGCACGCCATCGAAGGCTATTCGGAATCTCTCGACCACGAAGTGCGAACGCAGGGCATCCGTATCGTGCTGGTCGAGCCCGGCGTGACCCGCACGTCCTTCGAAGAGAACATCACGCGACCGGACCGGCCGCTTGCCGTCTACGATACGGTTCGCACCGACGCGGAGAAGCTGATGCGCGAGATCGTCGCGAAGGGCGATGCACCCGAGGTGGTCGCCGAAGCCGTCGTCAAGGCCGCCAATGCGGCATCGCCCAGACGACGCTACACCGCCGGAAAAGCTGCAGGACAGGTCCGCTTCATGCGCCGCTTCCTGCCCGAGTCCTTCGTCGACAAGGCCCTTCGGAAATTCAACGGGCTTCCCGCATAAGCTTGCATCGCCGCATGGCTCGCGCTGCCGGCGTGCCACAGAAACGAAAGTTAGTCTGATGAAATCATTCCTGATCGATCGCTATAAGAAAGGCGGCGCTCTGCGGCTCGGCGAAAGTCCCGAGCCGGCGTTGCGTGAGAACGACGTCATGGTTGAGATTCATGCCGCTGGCGTGAACCTCCTAGACAACAAGATCAGGAACGGAGAGTTCAAGCTTATTCTTCCCTATCGTCCACCCTTCGTCCTGGGGCACGACGTCGCTGGAACGGTTGTCAAGGCTGGACCCAAGGTCAGGCGATTCAAGGTTGGCGACGAGATCTATGCGCGGCCGCGCGATCATCGGATCGGTACATTCGCCGAATTCATTGCCATTGATGAATCCGACGTGGCGCTGAAGCCCAAAAATCTCACCATGGCGGAAGCGGCGTCCATCCCGCTGGTGGGGCTGACTGCCTGGCAAGCGCTGGTCGAGGTGGGCAAGGTGAAGCCCGGCCAAAAGGTCTTCATTCAAGCCGGCTCCGGCGGTGTCGGGACTTTTGCCATCCAGCTCGCCAAGCATCTCGGCGCGACAGTTGCGACCACGACGAGCGCGAAGAATGCCGAGCTGGTCAAAAGTCTCGGGGCGGATGTGGTTATCGACTACACGACGCAGGATTTCGAGAAGATCCTGTCGGGCTACGATCTTGTGCTGAACAGTCAAGATCCAAAGACGCTCGGGAAATCTCTCGGTGTGCTCAAGCCGGGCGGCCAGCTCATTTCTATTTCCGGTCCGCCCGATCCGGCTTTCGCCAGGGAACACGGCCTGAACCTGTTCCTGAAACTGGTGATGCGCCTGCTCAGCTTCGGGATCAGGAGAAAATCGAAACGCCGGGGGATCAGCTATTCGTTTCTCTTCATGACAGCGAACGGCGGGCAGCTCGGAAAGATCACCTCCCTGATCGAGGCCGGTGACATACGCCCGGTGATGGACCGAGTCTTCCTGTTCGAGAAGACCAACGAGGCACTGGCCTATGTCGAAACGGGTCGTGCGAAGGGGAAGGTCGTCGTCGCTGTGAAGTGACGTCTAGGGGCCAATAGGGGCCAGCGGCATTTGCCACTTGCAGCCTTATCGAGGGATCGATTCAATTGCAGTGCAAGGAGGCGCGGCAATGAGTGATTTAATGCTATCCCAAGCGCAGATGCGCCGAATAAAGCCGTACTTTCCATTATCCCGCGGTATTCCGCGAGTGGATGACCGTAAGATCATAAGTGGCATTATCTTCGTCCTTCGCAACGGATTGCGCTGGCGCGAGCTGCCCGACATCACCTATTGCAACGACGCCTATGCCTGCGCCGACGGTGCCGATGCGCTGGTGATCGTCACTGAATGGGTGCAATTCCGTGCCCTCGACCTGCCGCGCCTCAAGCTGGCGATGAAGCAGCCGGTCGTGGTTGACCTGCGCAACGTCTACCGGCCGGAGGAAATGACCCAGGCCGGATTTACGTATGAGAGCGTGGGACGCGGCAAGCGATCGAACTAACCGACCATTTCCCGACTACACGTTGCCCTCCGAAGCTGGACCGTTTTTCAAATGGGCAGTGAAAGATCCCTTTAAAACTAAGGTTGCTACGGGGCCGAACGCATTCTTTTCATTGAAAAATGTCGTCAGGCACGCCCGGGCCACGCATTCTCGCTCATTGCAGCGCAAGAACAGTGCTCGGGTCAGAACATACCCAACGACGAGCCTCCTCGACATCAGCGTCGGTTTTGCCGATACATGCTGGGCGGCAAACGGAGCAGCTAAGCCTCATAAGAATGGACGCCGGGCTTCCACTGTGCCTCATAGTCCGGTGGACTTTGTCTTTCAGCTTGGACAATCGTCAAAGTGCCCCCGCCCTCGCCTGCCCGCGCACGCTGCCGCATACTGCTGAGCAATTTGGCTGCCTATTCCGGCATCAAACTCTTCGGTAACAAGGGCTCCTTCTCAATCGAAGGCATCGGGATTTTAGTGACAGGCGTAGCTAGCTGTTCGAGCGTAATGACCTCGCGCAGAAACTGTCGGAGAGGTTTAGCGTTGGGAAAGCCACCCCAGAGAGCCCCGGCAGGAACATCTCGCATAACCGAGGATCTCGCTGCGAGCCTTGCTCCCTTGCCGACCGTAACGTGCTGGCGGATACCAACTCGTGCTGCGAGAACAACAAAATCTTCCAGAGTCACGCTACCACTCAACCCCGATTGACCGGCTATGACGCAATGGCGGCCAATAACCACATTGTGGGCGATCTGAACGAGGTTATCGATCTTGGTTCCCTCGCCGATCACGGTGTTACGAATCCCGCCCCGATCGACAGTTGTTCCGGCTCCAATTTCGACATCATCCCCGACTTACCTCTTGCCCCACGCAGCGAGCCTTCTATCCATCAAAGCAAGCATTGTCAGAACATGGTAGCTATTGGATACTGCTTCGCGCGCTGTGCTATCCTCCTTCTCGGTAAATGCCTTTAGGGGAGCTTACGATGACGGACCGCAAAACGATTGAGGCCCTGATCGAAAAAAGCTACAACGCCCGCAAAAAGGGCAACGTCGATGAGCTTATGTCCGCCTTTCATCTCGAGGCCGTGTTCGAGCTTGTAGGATCTAAGGCTACGCTTGCAGTTGCTGGGGCTTCGCAGGGTCATCAGGACGTTCGAACGACCATGACCGGGTTCGTTGAAGCCTTCGACTTTATTCATCGCGATATCATTAGCATTACCATCGACGGTGACCGGGCTGCTGTCCATTCCCGCATAAAAGTAAGGTTCATCCCCGGAGATAAAACGGTTATCACCGACATTCTCGACTCATTTCGATTCAAAGACGGAAAAATAATCGAGTTGGTAGAGTTTGCCGATACCGCGCTCATCAAGGACATGATGTCTGTCGTTTAGCACGGCCCATCATGGATCGACCTCACCGAGATCCGCGTCAACACAACGGAATCACGCTTCGTCGCCTATCTCAACTGACTTCCGCAACAAAATCTGCCAGAAGCAGACGTTGTTTTTCGCTCTGCGCGGCATGCGGTCTGGCCATCTTGCGCGCCGCTGCCCTTCTTCGATAGCCCCAGCGGTCCCGTAAACCTCCACGCGTTCATAATTCGTGTATTGAATTTGCGGCTTGTCGGATCATGCTGCGCCGCGCTTGATCAGGTCGCGCGTGCTACGCTAGTCGTCTCGCCTCGGCAACGTAACGACACGCGAGGATTCGAGCCGAGCTGACACGGTTACAAAAGGTATCGGTCAGCCCCACCTTCATCTTTTCCACGGCGCGTCAGTGCCGCTGCTCGAATCCGCTGCCGCTGGTGCGACACCCTCGATGAGCTACTCATCGAAATATCAGGCTCGGCACGCGGGGATTGCAGCTATCGGTGTAGTTGGTGTAGTTCGCGGAATACTGTAATTCGCCAGGTTTCTGGCGGGCCCGAAATGCCTCGGTGCCCGCGAATGTCTCGATCTCCGAAGGGAGAGACATGATGAAGCGGTCGCTTACTTTTAGCTCGGTGGCTGCCGTGAGCGTCGTCATCCCATGGCTGGTTGCCTGGTTTGTTCTGGATGCGAATGCGCATTTGAACCAAGCGGACGCCGCCACATCAACCGCCCTACCGTCTAAGCCCCTAGCTCCCGAGCCCTTCAAACCGGACCGCGCCGCGAACCGCACGACGGCGAGGATACTTGCACTGGATAAGGCCAAGCAGCTCGACTTCTGGACCTTCGTTCTGAAGAATGAAAAGCATGGTTGCGATGTTGTTGTTCGGATCATGTATCAAGGCGGCACCAAATCGGGGGTCGACAGCTGGAGCATCGGCTGTCAGGACGGCAACGAATATTCGATAAGTATTAATCCGGGCGCGCAGGATTCTATTTCGGTTCTGGCTTGCAATGGAAGGGCTTTCGTCAAAACTGGTGAATGATGCCCGGTCAATGATGAGGGTGTCAGCGCTGAAACGGTAGTTTTCAAGCCCCCATTCCGGATCGCAAGGGTCGAACGGCTGTTACCCGCGGGCTCGCATGAAGTTATTGCCGCAGAAATTTCCGTACTTTCGACGCGCCGCCATCATGACGAGCGGGCCTGCGCCGTCGCCCCGCAGCTCTTCCGTCGAGATGACAACGGTCAATTCGTTCGATTTGCCAGAGGCTCAGGATGCGGCGCGATGGCATCCCGAGAGTGACCGGCTCGTCGATCTCGACAAGCATCCCGGCCTGGCCATGCCGGTCACCATATCGCTCGGGTTTCGTCCGCTTGTCGTTGCCGACTGTGTCGGTGACCGCGCGATAGGCCCGCATGAGGCGAGCCTGTTCGACATGGGGCAGAAATATGCAATGATTGCGACGTTGCGCGAAACACTCAGTGCGACGAGCCAAAACGCCGGGTAGCCCCTCAGCTCGATGGTGCAATTATTGTCATTTTTGGCGACGCCCACGTATCTCGAATAGTTAGTCTTTGACGTACGCCGATGTTGGACAACTGCTTCATCAAAACTCTCGATTGTGATCCGGCCGCGTTCGAGCGCTTTGAAACAGTCCACTCTGAGCGATTTAGAGTCAGCATTTCTCAGGACAGCCGAACCGGGGCTGTTTGCACGGACTATGTTTGGATTTTCTTTGATTCTTGGTGCACACATTGACCGGAGCCATCGCCTCTTGGCTCACGGAAATCGGGACACGCTTCTATTCCTGTTCACCACTGTAGCATTACCCTCCGAAGGCACAGGTCACACGTTCAAATCGTGTCGGGTGCGCCATAAAGGCAATGACTTAGCCAAAGCGTCTTGATGTGAGTGAAAGTAAAACTCACCAAAGATAAGGAGATGTTGGCGTGGTATCGGCGGTGATCTCGACTCATCAGCCGAACAAATCGCCCGTCGTCGAAGGTTCAAATCGAGGACACGCACCGACATTCGCTGATGGTGGCCGTTTGAAGAGTGATTCCAGCACGCGAGCGTATTCAGTTTGGAAGGCTGACTAAACGACCCGTTTTTGCCAACAAAAACGATGTTTTTCGGGTTTCATGTGGCGGCTGTGTGCCGGACGCCGCTATGCCTGCCAGCGGCTCCAATCCGCATTGCCCATTTGCGTCGGCTACTAGCTGAGGGCGATCATGCGCCTTTCCAGATCGCTTTCCACTATGGTCCCCGGGCGTGCCGTGCCATTCTGAGCGGTCCATGAGGATCGTCAGTGCAACCCCCAAAGAACAAATTTATCAAGCACGCTGGCTATGTTGCCGCTGAACACGGTCAAAACGGTTGGTTTTGCGTATTTGACCGAAGCGCAGCCACGGACGGTTGGCAGCCTGGTAGGCACCAGTGGCTTGTCAAATTGATGCCGGACGGGCCAGAGAAGACAACTAGAAGCAAAAGCGAAGCGGTTGCTATTGCCAAGTTGAGTGCCGCAACCACCGCCGGCTGGCAAATGTGGTGGAAAGCATCGAGTTCGCCGGCAGAAGCAACGGGGAAAATGGCATGAACGTGCACCTTTCCGAAGACGAGTTCGCTACTCTCAAACAACTCAGCATGTCATTCGCTCGGGGCACCGTCGGGTTGCGCATAAGCGACCGGCTGAAGGCTCTTGGTTATGCCAGCGAGATTATGGGCAGTCTGATCATCACAGACAAAGGATCTGCGCGCCTGGCTACCGGGGAATGACGCCCGCAGAGTCAAAGACGCGGAAAGTCGGCGGTCGCGTTTCCTGGAAAGGAACCGTCGGCGATCAAGGTACAGTTATCGCTACGGACTGGTCGGGCGTCCACATTCAGTGGGACGCCGGAAAAACCAGCTTTCATCACCATAACAATATGACCGACATCGAACCGGTCTAGTGTTGGACGCTGGCGAAGTTACCATCGCCCACATGAGGATCTTGCCTCACGTAAACAGCCCCTTCGCAATGGCATCCATCGCCTTCCCGTGATCGTCACTGGGGGAACAGATGACCGTAGGTGTCCATGGTCACTTGCAACTCGCATGCCCGACGAACGTCTGCACCGTTTTAGGCGCCAGGCCGGCTTCGATCCAGCATGACACCGCAAAATAGCGCAGCGAGTGCCACGTGAACCGCTTCGGCGCGGGCGGGTGTGGCATCCGATCAGCAACAATTCTCCAGCGGAGCTGTACTGCCTGCCCGTCAACATAAAGGCGATGGGTCGACTTCACTATCTGGCACGCGCGGATTCCGATGGTGCGCTAACCGCGCGACCAAAAAGTAATTTCGATTCATGACAGGACTCCTGTCGCAATTCGTAAATCACAAATCCGTCGATGATGGAATCTCTATCGGTCCGGAGCCCAATTGAGCCCGCCTTTACTGTGCAACGCCGCGGTGGTAAATTTCAAATACTTGCAACAGCAAATTAAAATGGGAGGATTTCATGCGCTTGGCTCAAGCATCGACGTTCGCTCTTTTTTTGCTCACAGCCGCTCCGGCGGGGTCGTTTGCCGCTGACC
>JAQGKA010000662.1 GCA_028290355.1 Tardiphaga sp.
GATTGTCGGGCACGAACGGATGCAGGCTGCCGAACGCCGGCCACGTCAGCGGGATCATCTCGGTGGTGGCGTTGAGCTTCATGGTGCAGGAGCCCAGCGGAATCATCGCGCGGTCGAGCGCCAGATCGCGGTCGCTGAGCTTGCGCATGTAGCGCAACAGTTCGGTCTCGGAGCGATGGGCGTGAAACACCGGGTTTGTGAGGAACGCCGTCGTCCGCTTCAGTGAAGCTGGCATCGCGTCGCGTAAACCGGGCTCGATATCGGCGTAAGCCAGCGTGCCGCCGAAGGCGCGCCACACCGCCTCAACGGTCGCATCCGTCGTGGTCTCGTCCAGCGCGATGCCGAGTTTGCCGTCGCCGATCCGCAGATTGATTTTTTCAGCCAGCGCGCGGGTAACAATGTTGCCTTGTTTGGCGCCGACATTCACCGTGACGGTATCGAAAAATGTTTCGCTGTCTGGCGCGAAGCCGAGCTTCTTCAAGCCAGCGGCCAGCACGAGCGCGCGGCGATGCACCGCGTGCGCGATATGCGTCAGCCCCTCCGGCCCGTGATACACCGCATACATCGACGCGATCACCGCCAGCAAAACCTGCGCCGTGCAGATGTTCGACGTCGCCTTTTCGCGGCGGATATGCTGCTCGCGCGTCTGCAGCGCCAGCCGATAGGCCGGCTCGCCGCGGGAGTCGATGGAGAGGCCGACGAGGCGGCCGGGCAGCGAGCGCTTCAGCGCATCGCGCACCGACATGTAAGCGGCATGCGGCCCGCCATAGCCCATCGGCACGCCGAAGCGTTGAGCTGAACCGATGGCGATATCGGCGCCGAGTTCGCCGGGCGAGGCCAGCAGGGTCAGCGCCAGCAGGTCGGCGGCGACGATGGCAAGTGCGCCCTTGGCGCGTAGCGAGGTAATGGCAGGCTTGAGATCGCGTACCGCGCCGGATGTGCCGGGATATTGCAGCAGCGCGCCGAGCACGTCGGCCTTGTCGAGATCGACAAGGGGATCGCCGACCTGAAGCGTCCAGCCGAGCGGCTCGGCGCGGGTGCGCAGCACGGCCAGCGTCTGCGGATGAACCTCGTGATCGACGAAGAAGGCTTTTGTCTTCACCGATGACACGCGTTCCGCCAGCGCCATCGCTTCCGCGGCGGCGGTGGCCTCATCGAGCAGCGAGGCATTGGCGACATCGAGTCCGGTGAGGTCGCAGATCATGGTCTGGAAATTGAACAGCGCCTCGAGCCGGCCCTGGCTGATCTCCGGCTGATACGGCGTATAGGCCGTGTACCAGGCCGGACTCTCCAGGATATTGCGCTGGATCACCGCCGGCAGGATGGTGCCGGAATAGCCCTGGCCGATCAGCGAAGTGAAGACCTGGTTTTGCGCAGCCAACTCCGTCATATGCGCCAGCGCCTCGGTCTCGCTGAACGGCTTGCCCAGATCGAGCGGCGCCTTTTGCCTGATCGAGGCCGGTAGCGTCTGGCCCATCAGCGCGGAAAGACTTTTCGCGCCAACCGTGTCGAGCATGGCGCCGATATCGGCCGGGGAGGGGCCGATATGGCGGCGGACGAAATCGGTCGCAACGTCGGCGGAAGATTTGCTGTTCAGGGTCATCTGTTTTTTCCTCGAACGACCATTCTCAGGTTCGTCATGGCCGGGCTTGTCCCGGCCATGACGACTAGGCGGTGTGGGTCTGGTAGGCGGCCTCGTCCATCAGGCCATCGAGTTCGCTCTTGTCGGAGATCTTGATCTTGAAGAACCAAGCCTTGTTGCCGGCGTCGGAATTCACCAGCGCCGGCTCGGCGGCCAGTGCTTCGTTGACCTCCAGCACTTCGCCGGTGATCGGCGCATAGACGTCGGAAGCGGCTTTCACGGATTCGACGACGGCAGCGGCCTCGGCTTTCTTCAGCTGGCGGCCGACCTTGGGCAGTTCGACGAAGACGACGTCGCCGAGCTGCGACTGCGCATAGTCGGTGACGCCGATGGTGGCGACATCGCCGTCGATGCGGAGCCATTCGTGGTCGGCGGTGAACAGGATGGTCATGTCAGTTTCCTCAACGCTTGTAGCTGTGGGGGACAAAGGGCATCGGTGAAACGCGCATCGGCATACGTTGGCCGCGCAGTTCGGCGAAGACGACGGTACCGTCGGCGGCCTGCGCGGCGGGCAGATAGCCCATCGCAACCGGCGCATTGATGCTGGGGCCAAAACCGCCGGAGGTGACGCTGCCGATGGAATCCGTGGATGCGGCATAGGCGAACAGCTTGGCGCCTTCGCGCACCGGCGCGCGGCCTTCGGGCTGCAGGCCGACGCGGCGGCGCGGCGCGGCATTGTCGAGCTGCGCGAGAATCTTGTCGGCACCGAAGAATCCGCCGGCGCGGGCGCCGCCCGTGCGGCGGCTCTTCTGGATCGACCAGGTCAGGCCGGCTTCGACCGGCGTCGTCGTAGTGTCGATGTCATGGCCATAGAGGCACAGCCCGGCCTCGAGCCGTAGGCTATCGCGGGCGCCGAGCCCGATCGGCAGCACGCCGCTGTCGAGCAGCGCGGTGGCCAGCGCCTCGGCCTGATCGGCAGGCACCGAGATCTCATAACCGTCCTCACCGGTATAGCCGGAGCGCGACACGAAGCAGGCGATGCCGTTCACCTCATGTGGACCGGCATCCATGAAGCGCATCGCTGGCGCCTCAGGGCAGAACTTGGCCAGTACCTCAGTGGCGTCAGGCCCCTGCAACGCAATCAACGCGCGGTCCGGCAATGGCTCGATGATGCAGGTGTTGAAGAGATGCGCGCGCAGATGCGCCTCGTCCTCGGCCTTGCAGGCAGCGTTGGCCACCAGGAACAGGTGATCGCCGAAATTCGCCACCATCAGGTCGTCGAGAATACCGCCCGTCTCATTGGTGAATTGCGCGTAGCGCTGCCGGCCCGGCGGCAATGCCAGAATGTCCTGCGGCACCAGTTTTTCCAGCGCCAGCGCGGCATCTTCGACTTTGCCGGATTTCGCCCGCAGCGCGATCTGGCCCATATGCGAGACGTCGAACAGGCCGGCATGGGTCCGGGTCTGCAGATGTTCCTTGAGCACACCAGTGGGGTATTGCACCGGCATGTCGTAGCCAGCGAACGGCACCATCTTGCCGCCACGGGCGAGATGCAGCTGATGCAGCGGCGTTTGTTTCAATTTTGAAGCGGTGTCGGGCGCAAGCATGATGACGGGTCCTCGCGGTTCCCCGGGACCATCCCGAAAAACCTGCAGAGCCCCATCTGTCGCTGTGCCTGAGAGTATTATCCCGTCGGCGGACGCCATCCGGCCCATTCGGGCTCAGCGGCGTCTCTTTCCAGATGCTAACCAGTCACGCGGTCCGTTTGCCTGAGAGTTTCCGGGGCGGTTGCTCCTTCGGCGCCGGCACAAGGCCGATCTCTCCCGACGTGACATCACTTAACGGCTGAGAGGAAACCACGGCCGCCCCGAATCTGTCAACGCGGCTGCGGGACCTATCAACGGCTCTGTGCTGCTGCGGCAAGCCCCTGATCCGCTTGACTGATCTCCCTGCACCGTTTCTGGACAGGGCCAGCCCCCCCGTCTAAAAGCGTTCGGCTGGAAAATTCCGCTCCGGGCCGCGCTTTGGGCGCGGTTGCGGACGATTTGGGTGCGATTGGGACTGATATGAGCGGCGTTAACGAGATCAGGTCGGCATTTCTGAATTACTTTGCGACAAACGGCCACGAGATCGTGCCGTCGTCGCCGCTGGTGCCGCGCAACGACCCG
>JAQGKA010000664.1 GCA_028290355.1 Tardiphaga sp.
AACTGATCTGGCGCACCCAGACCACCGAATTCTGGGTCGCCTTCAAGGTGTTCGGCATGGTGCCGCTGACGATGGTGTTTGCGGTGACGCAGATGCCGCTGATCAAGCGCTATCATCTGGAGCCGGCGTCGCTCGCGGAGAGCGAAGCCGATGCCGGGGATATCAGCAAGTAAGCACGATCGCCAACCAGGCATCGTGTCCCGGACGCGGTGCGGCATTCTTCATGCCGCTCCGCAGATCCGGGATCCACGCTTTCCTCGCAAAAGGATGGGCCGGATCAGCAGCGCACCTCGCCGCAAATGCGGCGCAGCTGCGCTGCATCCGGGGGAACGGCGCCTCCCTTGCAGTGACGCCAAAAGAAAAACGCACCGGCGCGGGTGCGCCGATGCGTTTTGTAAATCAGGCAGACGAATCGCTCAGCTCTTCTGCTTGGCGATGATCTTGTCCTTGATGCCGTCGTAGGTTTTCTCCGGCACGATCTTCTTCTGTACCAGTTCGTCCTTCCCCTTGTAGGGGCGACCCTTGATGATCGCAGCTGAATAGGCCTTGCCGATCCCGGGCAGCGCATCGAGCGCTTCGGCGCTGGCGGAGTTGATATCGAGCAGTTCGGCCTTCGGCGCCGGAGCCATTTTCGACTCGGTGGCCGGTGCCATCTTGGATGCCGGCGCGGGCGCCATCTTGTCGGTCTTGGGCGCGGGCTGCGGCGACTGCGCCATCGACGGCGCGGCCGCGAGCAGGCCGAGCGTGAGGGCGGCGGCGGTGAATGAAGCTAGCGTGAAATGGCGCATTGGAAATGTCCCTCCAAGGACGGTTTAAGTAACGGAACCAAGCTAGCGGTCGATTCATGGCGGCGCCATGGCGCCAAAATGAACCGCAGATAAAAGCTGAAATATATTTGAGATGTCATTCCGGGGTGCGAGCAGCGTCAGCTGCGCGCGAACCAGGAATCCAGAGATAGTTGAACAGATCGGGAGTCCGGGTCTGCACTCCAGCCGGCTTCGCCGCCCGAAGCGCATCCCGGAATGACGGGCGCTAGTTCAATTCCGGCCAGCTAGCTCCCCGCCTTCAGCGCCTTGTCGATCTCGACCTTCAGCACGCTGTCGAAATTCTCCGGCGTGACGCCGCCGACCAGCTTGTAGGCGATACGGCCGTCGCGGCCGACGATGAAGGTCTCCGGCACGCCATAGACGCCCCATTCGATCGCGGCGCGGCCGTTGCCATCGACCCCGACGATGCCGAACGGATTGCCGTAACGGCCGAGGAAGCGCCGGGCATTGTCCGGCGAATCCTTGTAGTTGATGCCGACCATCTGCAGCCGCTTGTCCTGACCGAGCGTGGTCAGCAGCGGCGCCTCCTCGTGGCACGGCACGCACCACGACGCCCAGACATTGACGACGCTGACGCGGCCTTTGAAGACAGCGGGATCGAGCCCGGGGATCGGTGCGCCGTTGCTGGCCAGGCCTTCCAGCGCCGGCAGCGCGGTCTGCGGCGCCGGACGGCCGATCAGCGCGGAGGGAAGCTTGGCGGGATCGCCGGCGCCGAGCCGAAACCAGAACAGCGCCGCCATGACCGCGAAGCCGAGCAGCGGCAGCGCCATCAGAAAAAGCCGGCGTTTTGGGAGGGCCTGATCGCTCATGACAGATCCGTCGCGCTGCGGCCGGAGCGGCGGCTGACGCCGCTAACCTCGAGGTCGTGCAGCCTGGCTTTGACGCGGCGATGGTCGATGATGATCCAGACGATCAGGATCAGCACCACGGCCGCCACCAGCGCGTAGGACGTGACGATGAAGGAGGCGTAGGGACCGAGCGCCATCACGGCAATGCCGGGCGTTGGCTGGCCTGCAGCATCTGCAATGCGCGCAGGCGGCGGCGCAGGATCTCGTTGCGCATCGCCGCCAGATGCAGCGTGACGAACAGCAGCGAGAAAGCCACCGCCATCACCAGCAGCGGGATCAGGAAGGCGCGGTCGAGGCTGGGGCCGCCCATCTTCATCACCGAGGCCGGCTGGTGCAGCGTATTCCACCAGTCCACCGAGAACTTGATGATCGGAATGTTGATGGCGCCGACCAGGGTCAGGATCGCGGCCGCCCTTGCTGCGCGCGACGGATCCTCCACCGCGCGCCACAGCGCGATCAGGCCTAGATACATCAGGAACAGGATCAGCACCGACGTCAGCCGGGCATCCCATTCCCAATAGGTGCCCCACATCGGCCGGCCCCACAACGAGCCGGTCACCAGCGCCAGGAACGTGAAGGCCGCACCGATTGGCGCCGCAGCCTTGGCAGCGACGTCGGCGAGCGGATGCCGCCATACCAGCGTGCCCAGCGAGGCAATGCTCATCACGCCCCAGACGAACATCGACAGCCACGCATTGGGCACGTGGATGAACATGATCTTGACGGTGGCGCCCTGCTGGTAGTCGTCCGGCGCCAGCACGGATTGCGTGAGGCCAATTGCCAGCAGGATCGCGGTCGCGCCTGCCAGCCATGGCAGGATGCGCGTGGTCAGCGACAGGAAGCGGGTCGGATTGGCGAGATCGCTCAGCGTCATGGCATTCCTGATAATCGCCGCAGCCGCGGCAGGCAATGTCGGTCGGTCTGTTTCAGTTGCGTTTCCGCGAGAGTTGATCTGCGTCAATCCAGCCCATGCCGCAGACTCGCGGCCGCGGCGAACGGGCCGATCACCAGGCTCGCCAGCGACAGCGCGCACAGGATCGAAAACGGCGTGCCGAACGACAGCGGTCCGGCAATCGCGGCATTCGAGGCGGCGACGCCGAAGATCAGCACCGGGATCGACAGCGGCAGCACCAGCACCGCCAGCAGCAGCCCGCCGCGCTGCAGCGTCACCGCCAGCGCGGCGCCGATCATGCCGGTAAAGGTCAGCGCCGGCGTGCCCGCCAGCAAGGTCAGCGCCACCGCCGCGGTCGAGGCGCCATCGAGGTTGAGCAGCATGCCCAGCACCGGCGTGGCGACGATCAGCGGTACGCCCGCCGCCAGCCAGTGCGCCAGCGCTTTCGCGGCGCAGGCCAGTTCCAGCGGCGTCCGGCTCATCAGGATCACGTCGAGCGAGCCATCGTCATGATCGGCCATGAACAGCCGGTCCAGCGTGAGCAGGCTGGCCAAAAGCGCGCCAAGCCACAAAATCGCCGGCCCCAACCGCCCCAGCAGCGCCAGATCCGGCCCCAGCGCGAACGGCATCAGCACCACGACCGTGAGAAAGAACAGCACCCCGATCAGCGCCCCGCCGCCAACCCGCAATGCGATCCGGATATCGCGCCGAATCAGCGCGCCGAGCGCGCTCACGACTCGCCCCCGATCCGCAATTCGCGCGCGGGAATCCCGAGCGGCGCATGGGTCGCGGCGACGATCAACCCGCCGCCAGCGAGATGCGCCGTCATTAGCCCCGCAAAAATGCGCTGGCTGGCGGCATCGAGCGCCGAGGTCGGCTCATCCAGCAACCAGATCGGTCGCCGCACCGCCAGCAGCCGCGCGATCGAGAGCCGCCGGCGCTGGCCGGCGGAAAGATAGGCCGCCGGCAGCAACGCGGCGTGGCTGAGCCCAACCGCGGCCAGGCATTCGGCCGGATCGGCCGGGATGCCGCCCAAAAACTCCGCCCAGAACGTCAGATTCTCCGTCACGCTGAGCGCCGGCTTCATGGCGTCGCGGTGGCCGAGATAATGCGCCTGTTCGGCCAACGTCAATTCGGCATCGCCGCCATCGAGATCGATCGAGCCGCCATCCATCGCCAGCAGGCCGGCGATCAGCCGCAACAATGAGGTCTTGCCGGCGCCGTTGGGACCAACCACGGCCAGCGCCTCGCCTGCCGCAGCGTGGAATTCCAGCCCGGAAAACACCTCGCGGCCACCCCGCACACATCGCAAACCGCGCCCCGAGAGCCGCATCATTGTCCTTTCGCGGCCTTCTGCTGGTATCGAGAAGTCGCAGAGCGCAAATTGCATGATCTCGCATTGCTGCGAAACGATTGTCGCTGTGGCGGCGCCTCTAGAAAGATTCTATAAGCCGGAACTTGATGCAGCACACAATCGGCGCCTGCAAGCCAATCAGGCTGTGTTTGCTGCGGTGTATTGATACCTTTTGCCGGGTATCCTGAAAACGAATTGGGACCGCCTCATATGACCTCGCTCGACAGCTTCAAATGCCAGAAAACCCTCAAGGTCGGCGCCAAGACCTATGTCTATTACAGCCTGCCTCTGGCCGAGAAAAACGGTCTGACGGGGATTTCGAAGCTGCCCTATTCGATGAAGGTGCTGCTGGAAAACCTGCTGCGCCATGAGGACGACCGCACCGTCAAGAAGGCCGACATCCTCGCCGTCGCCAAATGGCTGAAGAAGCGCAAGCTCGAGCACGAAGTCTCGTTCCGCCCGGCCCGCGTGCTGATGCAGGATTTCACCGGCGTGCCCGCCGTGGTCGATCTCGCCGCCATGCGCAACGCGATGCAGGCACTCGGTGGCGACGCCGAAAAGATCAACCCGCTGGTCCCGGTCGATCTCGTCATCGATCACTCGGTGATCGTGAACTTCTTCGGTGACAACAAGGCATTCGGCAAGAACGTCGCCGAGGAATACAAGCAGAACCAGGAGCGCTACGAATTCCTGAAGTGGGGCCAAAAGGCGTTTTCGAACTTCTCCGTGGTGCCGCCCGGCACCGGCATCTGCCATCAGGTCAATCTTGAATACCTTGCCCAGACGGTCTGGACCCGCAAGCAGAAGATGACCGTCGGCAAGAAGACCGCGACCTATGAAGTCGCCTATCCCGACACGCTGGTCGGCACCGATTCGCACACCACCATGGTCAACGGCCTCGCCGTGCTCGGCTGGGGCGTCGGCGGCATCGAGGCGGAAGCCGCGATGCTCGGCCAGCCGCAGTCGATGCTGCTGCCGGAGGTGATCGGCTTCAAGCTGAAGGGCGCGCTGAAGGAAGGCGTCACCGCCACCGATCTGGTGCTCACCGTCACGCAGATGCTGCGCAAGCAGGGCGTGGTCGGCAAGTTCGTCGAGTTCTTCGGCCCCGGTCTCGACTATCTCTCGGTCGCGGACAAGGCAACGATCGGCAACATGGCGCCGGAATATGGCGCCACCTGCGGCTTCTTCCCGGTCGATGCCGAAACCCTCGATTATCTCAAGACGTCCGGCCGCGCGCCGGCGCGGGTCGCGCTGGTCGCCGCCTACGCCAAGGCACAGGGCCTGTTCCGCACCGCCAAGTCGGCGGACCCGGTGTTCACGGAAACCCTGACGCTGGATCTCGGCGACGTGGTGCCGTCGATGGCCGGACCGAAGCGTCCCGAGGGGCGCGTTGCGCTGCCGGCAGTGGCAGAAGGTTTCGCCGCTGCGATGACCACGGAATACAAGAAGGCCACCGACCAGAAGGCGCGCTTCAAGGTCGAGGGCAAGAATTTCGATCTCGGCCACGGCGACGTGGTGATCGCCGCGATCACCTCCTGCACCAACACTTCCAATCCCTCGGTACTGATCGGCGCCGGCCTCCTGGCCCGCAACGCGGTCGCCAAGGGCCTCAAGGCAAAACCGTGGGTGAAGACCTCGCTGGCGCCGGGCAGCCAGGTGGTTGCCGAATATCTGTCGAACTCCGGGCTGCAGCTCGATCTCGACAAGGTCGGCTTCAACCTGATCGGCTTCGGCTGCACCACCTGCATCGGCAACTCCGGTCCGCTGCCGGAAGAGATTTCGAAGTCGATCAACGACAACGGCATCATCGGCGCCGCCGTGCTGTCGGGCAACCGCAACTTCGAAGGCCGCGTCTCGCCGGACGTGCAGGCCAACTATCTGGCCTCGCCGCCGCTGGTGGTGGCCTATGCGCTGGCCGGCACCGTGACCAAGAACCTCGCGGTCGAACCGATCGGCGAGGGCAAGGACGGCAAGCCGGTCTATCTCAAGGACATCTGGCCGACCACGAAAGAGATCAACGCCTACATGAAGAAGTTCGTCACCGCGGCGATCTTCAAGAAGAAGTATGCCGACGTGTTCAAGGGCGACACCAACTGGCGCAAGATCAAGACCGTCGAGAGCGAGACCTACAAGTGGAACATGGGCTCGACCTATGTGCAGAACCCGCCCTACTTCGAAGGCATGAAGCGCGAGCCGGAAGCGATCGTCGACGTCGTCGACGCCAGGATTCTTGCGATCTTCGGCGACAAGATCACCACCGACCACATCTCGCCCGCCGGCGCGATCAAGCTGACCTCACCCGCCGGCAAGTATCTGTCGGAGCATCAGGTGCGTCCGGCCGACTTCAACCAGTACGGCACGCGGCGCGGCAATCACCAAGTGATGATGCGCGGCACCTTCGCCAACATCCGCATCAAGAACTTCATGCTGCAGGGGGCTGACGGCAACATTCCCGAAGGCGGCCTGACCAAGCACTGGCCCGACGGCGAGCAGATGTCGATCTACGACGCCGCGATGAAGTATCAGGCCGAGAAGGTGCCATTGGTCGTGTTCGCCGGCGCCGAATACGGCAACGGTTCGTCGCGCGACTGGGCGGCGAAGGGCACTCGCTTGCTCGGCGTGCGCGCCGTGATCTGCGAGAGCTTCGAGCGCATCCATCGCTCCAACCTCGTCGGCATGGGCGTGTTGCCGCTGACTTTCGAGAATGGCGCGTCGTGGAAATCGATTGGCCTCAAGGGCGACGAAACGGTAACCATCCGCGGCCTGCAGGGCGATCTGAAGCCACGGCAGAAGCTGACCGCGGAGATCGTGTCGGGCGACGGCACGCTGCGTCGTGAATCCCTGCTCTGCCGCATCGATACGCTCGACGAGCTCGAATATTACCGCAACGGCGGCATCCTGCAGTACGTGCTGCGCCAGCTCGTGGCGTAGCCGATCACAATACGTAGTATGACGTAGTGCCTCACTGCGAAGTGAGTGGCGGGTGAACGGAAGGCGGCCTATGAAGGGCCGCCTTCTGGCGTTTGAGGGCATGTGTGTGCTAGCGACACCCCTGGTGCGACACCGTCTGTTATGTGTCGCGGTTCAAACGTGGCAAAACTCATGAAGTCCTTTGGCGGCAAATCGCGATGGTCAGGCGCACTCGGTGCCTGCGTCGTCGTCGCAATGAGCGGTTCCGCACATGCCGACCCCCGCGCCGTCGTAGAGCTGTTCACGTCGCAGGGCTGCTCGTCCTGCCCGCCCGCGGACAAGATCCTCGGCGATCTCGCCAAGGATCCGTCGGTGATCGCATTGAGCATGCCGATCGATTATTGGGACTATCTCGGCTGGAAGGACACGCTGGCGGATTCGCGCTTCAGCGCGCGTCAGAAAGCCTATGCCCGCATGCGCGGCGACCGTGACGTCTACACGCCGCAGGTCGTCGTCAACGGCGCGGCGCAGGCGATCGGCAGCGATCTCGACAAAATCGAAAACGCGATCGGCGATACCAAGAAGAGCGATGCCGTGATGTCGGTGCCGGTGTCGATGACCATCTCCGGCAAGCACGTCAATGTCGCCGTTGCGGCATCCAGCAAAGGTCCCGAAACCACCCATGGCGAGGTCTGGATCTGTTCCGTCTCGAAGGCGGTGCCGATCGCGATCGGGCGGGGCGAGAATCGCGGTCGTGAGCTGACCTACTACAATGTAGTCCGCAGCTGGCTGAAGGTCGGCGACTGGAGCGGCAGCGCCGCCAATTGGACGGTGCCGCTGGAAAATATTTCCCGCGAGGGCGTCGATGCCGCGGTCGTCTACGTCCAGGACGGCAATCGCGACAAGCCCGGCGCCATGCTCGGCGCGGCCTATACGCTGCTGCAGTAATTTCCGATTAGGACTGTCATTCCGGGATGCGCGAAGTCGGCGCAGCCGACGAAATCGCGAACCCGGAATCCAGAAGTACTTTGAGCATCTCGGGATTCCCCGCCACTCCAATTGGAGTGGCTGAGGTTCGCTCTCAGCTGGCGCTGCTCACGCCCTCAGACGCGCCTATTGGCGCGTCGGGGAATGACAAAGCACCCTCCAAAAAGAAAAGGACCAACTTGCGTTGGCCCAGTGGGGATTAACTTCCTGCGGCAGGCCCGATCCCAACGATCCCGGGGGGCTGGGGGCTGAGGAATCCGAGGCCGGAAGAATCGGGCCCGTCGCAGTGTCCTGTTCTCGCAATCCAGATGGGCGGTCGATGGGCGGAATTTTGGCGGCAATAAGATTCCTCTAACGATCCCGTGACAGCGTATTTCCACCTATCGGCAGCGGCAGCAGCGTCGCCTCTTGCAGCGCGGCCCGGACGGCGCAATCATGTAGGCCGTGTGACAGGAGGCGCTGTATGAGTTCGATGTCGGGGGATACGGATCCAAGCGAGGCTCGCGCGGCGGAGCGCACTACCGCTCCTGCCGTTACCTTCAACCGGATCGAACTCAACCGCATTCTGAATTTATACGGACGCATGGTCGCTGACGGCGAATGGCGCGACTACGCGATCGATTTTCTCCGGGATCGCGCGGTGTTCTCGGTATTCCGCCGGGCGTCGGAAGTGCCAATCTATCGCATCGAGAAAGACCCGCGGCTGGCGCGCAAGCAGGGCATCTACAGCGTGATCTCCGCCAGCGGCCTGATCCTGCGGCGCGGCCACGAACTCGACCGCGTGCTGCTGGTGATCGACCGCAAGCTGGCGGTAGTCTAGCCGTCGCCGCGATCGTGCCGGGTGTGGCGCAAAACGAGCAGAAAGCCGGTGAGATCAGCCGGGCAGCTTCGCCGATTCATCCGGCAAGGTCTGCGCGCCGCCGCCGATCGCGCGTTGCATCATCACGATATCGAGCCAGCGCCCGAACTTGAAGCCGACATCGGGATGGATGCCGATCATCTGGAAGCCAGTCTTGGCGTGGACGCCGATCGAGCCGGCATTGGCGGAATCGCCGATCACCGCGATGATCTGACGAAAGCCCTGCGCCTCGCAATCATCGATCAGCCGCTGCAGCAGGCGCGTGCCGATGCCGCGGCGATGCGTCGCCGGATCGAGATAGACCGAATTTTCCACGGTGAAGCGATAGGCCGGCCGGGTCCGGTACAGCGCCGCATAGGCATAACCGACCACGCGACCGTCGAGCAGCGCGACGAGATAGGGAAAGCCCGCCGAGGCTAGCGATTCGAACCGCCGCGTCATTTCGGCGAGATCCGGGGGGATCAGCTCGAACGTCGCGGTGCCGTTTCGCACCGCCTCGTCATAGATCGCGGTGATGGCGGGAAGGTCGGCCGCCACAGCGGTCCTGATTTCGATGTCGGACATGTCAGGAGATTATTTTTACATCAGGCAAAAGAAAAGCCCCGGCCTTGCGGCCGGGGCTTCGATTTTTTCCGTCAGCCGGAACGTCAGTCGCGCTGGCCGAGCAGCTGCAGCAGCAGCGTGAACAGGTTGATGAAGTTCAAATACAGCGACAGTGCACCGGTGATGGCCGCACGTTCCGCCACGTCGCCGCCCTGGGAGGCGTAGCCGTAGATGTAATCGTTCTTCAGGCGCTGGGTGTCGTAGGCGGTGAGGCCCGCGAAGATCAGCACGCCGACCACCGACACGATGAACTGCAGCATCGAGCTGGCGACGAAGATGTTGACGAGGCTCGCGATGATGATGCCGAACAGGCCCATCAGCAGGAACGAGCCCATGCCCGTCATGTCACGCTTGGTGGTGTAGCCGTACAGGCTCAGCGCACCGAACGAAGCCGCGGTGATGAAGAACACCCGGGTGATCGAAGTGTGCGTGTACACCAGGAAGATAGACGACAGCGAGATGCCCATCAGCGCCGAGAACGCCCAGAACATCAACTGCGCCGTCGCCGGCTTCAGCCGGTTGATGCCGAAGGAGATGGCGAACACCATCACCAGCGGCGCCAGCATGAACACCCACTTCAAGGGGCTCACGAACATCGCGTAGCCGAACGGTGTCAGATACGAGTTGCCGATCCGAGCGGCTGCGCCGGAAGGATCCGCGGTGACGGCCGCCATGTATACGCCGAGCGCGGCCAGACCGGTGATGGCCAGACCGATCGACATGTAGTTGTAGATGCGCAGCATGTAGGAGCGCAGTCCGGCATCCACGACCGCGGCGTCGACGCGCCCGGCGGCCCGGCCGAAGGGAGAAGCATAATTACGATCGAAGTCCGACATGGTCGAAATCCTGTGGTTGTCCAGCTGATCGCAAAGGGTTTGCGCCGCCGGTCCGAATTATATCCCAGATAACGGCGCCTCCTGACATTAATTTCGTGTCATGGACGCCGGCGTCTGACCCAGAGGGTATGTGGTAAACTAACACATTCGCTGCAAGCTTCCACGCGTGGCGGAATGTCGCTCCGCAGCGCGTGTCCGCGAGATTGGTAAACCCGAGGGCGCCACAAAACCTGCGCTTCCATCCCGATTGGCGCGAATCACCCCGATCTCGTGCCAAAACGGGTCACAAATTCCGTAACACGGACGCCGGCTTCTGGTTCAGGGCTACCAACGTACCCGCCAGGCCGAGCCCCACTGTGACAATAAGCGCGGCCAGCACGACGCCCGCGGCGCTGCCGGCCTGCCATATGAAGCTCAAGGTCATCAAACGGGTCACGATCAGCCACGCCGCGACCGAACCGGCGAAGACGCCGAACACCGCGGTGGCGAAGCCGATCATCAGATATTCCAGCGCATAGGCGCCAAGCAGCCGCGCCCGCGTCGCGCCCAGCGTCTTCAGGATCACCGCGTCGTAGACCCGGTGGCGATGGCCGGCGGCCAGCGCGCCGCCGAGCACCAGGATCGCGGACAGCAGCGTTACCGCGCTCGCGCCGCGAATCGCCAGCACCAGGTTGGTGACCACGGTGCCGATGGTGTCGAGCGCTTCGCGAACGCGGACGCTGGTGATCATCGGGAACGCGTCGGCGACCGCCTTGACGAGGCCGGCGTCAGCGGACGGATCGGCATGAGCTTCGGTCAGCGTGGCGATATGGGTGTGCGGCGCGCCGCGAAACGCGTTGGGCGAGAACACCAGCACGAAGTTGATGCCGAGGCTCTGCCAGTCCACGCTGCGCATGTTGCCGATTTTGGCGGAGATGTCGCGGCCGAGCACGTTGACCACGACCTCGTCGCCGATCTTGAGCCCAAGGCCGTCGGCGAGCTTCTTCTCGAACGACACCAGCGGCGGGCCGCTGTAATCCGGCGTCCACCATTGTCCCTCGACCACCTTGGAGCCGCGCGGCACCTCGTTGGTGTAGCTGAGGCCGCGGTCGCTCTGCAGCACCCATTCGGCGTCTGCCGTCGGCTTGAGATCCTCCGCCTTGACGCCTCGCGCCGAGACGATCCGGCCGCGCAGCATCGGCACATCCTCGACGGTGGATTGCGGCGCCTTCTCTTTCAGGAACGCGCCAAAACGGTCAGCCTCGGTGGAGGGAATATCGATGAAGTAAAATGACGGCGCCTTGTCCGGCAGCGCCGCCATGAACTGCCGGCGCAGGTTGCCGTCGATCTGGGTGATGGTCACCAGCACGGTGAGGCCGAGCCCGAGCGACATCACCACCGACGGCGTCAGTGCGCCCGGCCGGTAGATATTGGCGATCGCCAGCCGCAGCATGGTCATTTCCGGCCGCGGCAGTTTGCGCGCGAAAGCCATCAGCGCCGAGGCTATGCCGCGCAGCAGCGCGAACACCACCATCGAGGACACCACGAACACCGCGGCGACGCGCTTGTCATAAGCGAGCCCGATCACGACGGCGATCAGCAGCGCGATCACCAGCGCCATCCAGACCAGATAGGGCAGCTTCGGCCGATGCGATTCGCCGGATACCTCGTCGCGGAACAGCGCCGCCACCGGCACGTCATGCACCCGCGCCAGCGGCCACAGCCCGAACGCCAGCGCGGTGAGCAGTCCGTAGAGCAGCGACAGCGCGAGTTCGTCGGGATGCAGTGCCGGAATCACTGGCAGCGGCAGCAGTTTTCCGAACACGCCGACAATGACGAAAGGCAGCGCGGCGCCAAGCACGAGGCCGATCAGCGAGCCGATCGCCGCCAGCACCAGTACCTGCGTCAAATAGATCGCGAACACGTCGCGGCCGGTGGCGCCGAGCGCCTTCAGCGCGGCGATGACGTCGCGACGGCGGTCAATGTGGCTTTTTACGGCGTTGGCGACACCGACGCCGCCAACCAGCAGCGCGGCGAGGCCGACCAGGGTCAGGAACTGGGTGAAGCGGGTGATGGTGCGCTCGAGTTGCGGCGAGGCACTGTCGCGGGTGCGGATTTCCCAGCCGGCCTGCGGCAGCGCTTTGCGCGAATCGTCGGCCAGCGCATTGGCGGCGCGGTCACTGGCGGCGGTGTCCGGCAGCCGGACGCGGTAGATCCAGCGCACCAGGCTGCCGGGCTGCAACAGCTTGGTGGCGCGCAGCGCCGCTTCGCTGGCGAGGAAGCGCGGTGCGAAGCCGACACCGCCGGCGAGCTTGTCCGGCTCGGCGTCGATCACGCTGCGGATCTGGAAATTGGCGCTGCCTACGGTGATGCGGTCGCCGACCTTGAGATCGAGCCGCGCCAGCAGCGTCGAATCCACCGCCGCGCCAAACGCGCCGTCGCGTTCGGCCAGCAAATCACGCATCGGCACGTCCGGCACCAGCGTCACCTTGCCGAGCATGGGATAGATGTCGTCGACCGCCTTGATCTCGACCAGCGCCAATCGACCGTCGGCGGCCCGGGCCATGCCGCGCAGGGTCGCAGCGGTCGAGACCTGGCCGCGCGAACGCAGAAAAGCGAGTTCGTCGGGCTTGGCCTCGCGCTGCATCAGCGAAAACGCAGCATCGCCGCCGAGCAGCGTGCGGCCTTCCCGCGCCAGACCTTCGCTGAGGCTGGCGGCCACCGAGCCGACACCGGCAATCGCCATCACGCCGAGCGCGATGCAGGCGATGAAGACATAGAAGCCACGCAAGCCGCCGCGCATTTCGCGCAACGCGTAGCGCAGCGCCAGCGACGGCCCGCGGCTGGTGGGAATGGTCTCGGAGATCGTCGTCATGGATCAGGCCGTCTCGATCCGGCCTGAGCGCAGCCGCACCACACGGTCGCAGCGATGCGCCAGCGAGGTATCGTGCGTCACCAGCACCAACGTCATGCCGCGCTGGGCGTGCTGCGCGAACAGGAGGTCGACGATCTGGCTGCCGGTGGATTCGTCGAGATTGCCGGTCGGCTCATCGGCAACCAGGATCGCGGGATCCGGCACCAGCGCGCGGGCAAGCGCCACGCGCTGCTGCTCGCCGCCGGACAATTGCGTGGGATAATGGTGCAGCCGGGCCCCAAGTCCCACCAATTCCAGCTCGCGCGCCGCCCGCGCCATGGCGTCGGGATTGCCGGCAAGCTCCAGCGGCACCGCGACGTTTTCCAGCGCGGTCATGGTCGGGATCAGATGAAAGGACTGGAACACGATGCCAACATGGCGGCCACGAAACCGTGCGAGCCCGTCCTCGTCGAGCTTATTGAAAGAGGTGCCGTTGACCACCACCTCTCCGCTGTCAGGACGTTCCAGCCCCGCCATCACCATCAGCAGCGTGGATTTGCCCGAACCTGACGGGCCTATCAGCCCGATCGCTTCCCCCGGGCCGACGCGGAGGTTGATATCCTTGAGGATATGAACGCGCGCCGCGCCTGTACCGAGCGAGAGATTGAGGTTCGAGATGGAAATGGTGTCCGGTGAAAGACCGGCCGGTGATGAGGCTTCGGTGAAAGTATCCATGCACGCTTCATATGGCACTTCCTTTGCGGCGGTCGAGAGGCTGCTGCGCACGTTTCTGTGCCTGCTTGGTGTCGGCGTGATGCTGGCGATGCCGACCGCGCCCGCCGTGGCGCAGGCCGCGGCTGCCGATACCGCCAAACCGATCAAACTGGTGGTGCTCGGTGATTCCCTGAGCGCCGGGCTTGGCCTGTCCGGCCCGGCGGCGTTTCCGGCTCGGTTACAAAAAGCCCTCAAGGACAAGGGGATAGCGGTCGACATGATCAATGCCGGGGTGTCCGGCGACACAACCTCCGGCGGCCTCGGCCGGCTCGACTGGTCGATCCCGGAGGGCACCCAAGGCGTGATCCTCGAACTCGGCGCCAACGACGCCCTGCGCGGCACCGATCCAAAGGTCCCGCGCGCCGCGCTGACCGAAATCCTGAAGCGGCTGCAGGCGCGCAAGATCGCGGTGCTCCTGTGCGGCATGCTGGCGCCACCGAACTACGGCGCCGATTACGCCGCGCAGTTCAACTCGATCTACCCGGATCTCGCCAGGGAGTTCAGCGTACCGCTGTATCCGTTCTTCCTTGAAGGCGTCGCGGGCGACGGCAAGCTCAACCAAGGCGACGGCATGCATCCGACCGCCGAAGGCGTCGACATCGTCGTGAAAAATATCCTGCCCAGCGTCGAGGCATTCGTCGGGTCGGTCGCTGGGCAACGCAGTTGAAAAACAGGCAGCCTCAACCTTAACATCGGATTTTCGCGGAACCTTTGCGGTTCCCAGGCATCGGCTGCTTCGCAGAGTCACATAACTACGCTAAAAATAGACATCGGTGATTCGTCACCGGCCCTTTTGTTTGGGCATGATCTTCGCCGAGGAGTGGAATCCACTTTTCGGCGAAGATCGCGCCCCTGCAGTGAGGAGCATACAATGCCGCGTTTGTTCACCGGACTGGAAATACCGGCCGAGATTGGCCAGACCTTATCCAATTTGCGTGGCGGCCTCCCCGGCGCACGCTGGATCGACCCCGAGAACTATCACGTCA
>JAQGKA010000023.1 GCA_028290355.1 Tardiphaga sp.
CATTGTCAGCCGCAACGTCAGTCCGCTGCAGGCCGCGGTGCTGTCGATCACCCAGATCCACTCCGGCTCGGCCTACAACGTCATTCCCGATGATGCCCGACTGTGCGGCACCATCCGCACCTTCGATGAAAAGGTGCGGATGCAGATCCGCGAACGGATGCGCGCGATGGCCGCCGGCATGGCGACCGCCTTCGATGTCGAGATCGAGGTCGATATCCGCGACGGCTTCAGCGTGCTGGTCAATCAGGAGGAGCAATCGAAGGCGATCGAGGCCGTCGCCCGCACCGTGGTCGGCGACGCCAACGTCCTGACCCAGGTCAGGCCGCTGATGGGCTCCGAAGATTTCGCCGACATGCTGCACGCCGTGCCCGGCGCGTATTTCTGGGTCGGCCATGACGGCTCGGTGCCGGTGCACAATCCCGGCTATGTTCTCGACGACAAGATCCTGCCGATCGGCGCCAGCATGTTCGCACGGATCATCGAAACGCGCCTGCCGGTGGCCGCCTATGGCTGACGGCGTGGCAAGACCAGCCACCGCGCTGCACGATCTCTCGGCGGTCGAGCTGATCGCCGGGTTTCGCGCCAAGGCGTTCTCGCCGAGCGAAGCCTTGGAAGACGTGCTCTCCCACATCGCGGTGTGGGAGCCGCATGCCAAGGCGCTGTATGCCTTCGATCCCGACAGCGCGCGCGCCGTGGCAAAAGAATCTACTGAGCGTTGGCAGAAGGGCACGCCGATCGGCGTGCTCGACGGCGTGCCGACCACGGTGAAGGAAAACATCGCCACCAAGGGCGTGCCGGTGCCGCTCGGCACCGCAGCCACCACGCTGGTGCCGGCGCCGGTCGATGCACCGCCTGCGGCGCGGTTGCGCGAAGCCGGTGCGGTGATCTTCTCCAAGACCACGATGCCCGATTACGGCATGCTGTCGTCGGGCGCGTCGAGCTTCCATCCCCTCACCCGCAATCCCTGGGATCTCACGCAGAATCCCGGCGGCTCCAGTGCCGGCGCCGGCGCTGCGGCTGCGGCCGGTTACGGCCCGCTGCATATCGGCACTGATATCGGCGGCTCCGTACGCCTGCCCGCTGCGTGGTGCGGCCTCGCAACGCTGAAGCCGAGCCTCGGCCGCGTGCCGATCGATCCGCCCTATGTCGGCCGCTGTGCCGGCCCGATGACCCGCACCGTCGACGACACCGCCTTGATGATGAGCGTGTTGTCGCTGCCCGACAGCCGCGACGGCATGAGCCTGCCGCCTGATAACATCGACTGGATGGCGCTGACCGACTTCTCCCCGAAGGGCCTCCGCATCGGCCTGATGCTGGACATCGGTTTTGGCCTGCCGCTGGAAAAGGAAGTGCGCGACGTTGCTATCGCTGCCGCGCATGCCTTCGAGGCCGCCGGCGCGGTCGTCACGGAAGTGCCGTCAGTGATGACCGGCGAGCACCTGATCGGGCTCGACGCGTTCTGGCGCGCGCGGTCGTGGGACGACATCTCGAAACTGCCGGCAGACACGCAGAAGAAGATTCTGCCGTTCATTTTCGATTGGGCCGAAGGCGGCTCGAAATTGTCGGGCACGGACGTCGTGCGCGGATTCAACGCCACCATGGCGATCCGCGCCGAAGCCGCAAAGCTGTTCGCCAAAGTCGACTATGTGATCTCGCCGGTGGCGCCGATCGTCAGCTACTCCGCGGAGCTGGCGTCGCCCACCGACGATGCGCAGCGGCCGCTCGAACATATCGGCTATACCGTGCCGTGGAATATGGCGGAGAATCCCGCGGCCTCCGTCAATGGCGGCTTCAGCGCCAAGGGTTTTCCTATCGGCGTGCAGATCGTCGGCCGCCGCTTCGACGACCACGGCGTGCTGAAGATGGCAAAAGCCTTCGAAGGCCTGCGCGGCCCGCAGCGGCCATGGCCTTTGCCGCCGAAATAAATCGTAAGATGGGTGGAGCGTAGCGATACCCATCTGATAGAAAATACCCCAGCGTTGTCATTCCGGGGCGCGAGCAGCGACAGCTGCGACCGAACCCGGAATCCCGAGCTGTTAAACATCTCTGGATTCCGGGTCTGCACCCTCGGCGCCTTTGGCGCCAAGGGCGCATCCCGGAATGACAGGCTAAAACAAAAACAAACGAAAATCGGGAGCAAACCAACATGGCCTTTGAGACGATTCTCTATGACGTCGCCGACCAGATCCTCACCATCACCCTGAACCGCCCCGACAAGCTCAACGCCTACAATGCCACCATGCAGGCCGAACTGATCGCGGCGTTCGATCAGGCCGATGCAGACGACAATGTCCGCGCCATCATCGTCACCGGCGCCGGCCGCGGATTTTGCGCCGGTGCCGATCTTTCGTCGGGCGCCGACACGTTTGACCGCGATGCCAGGCGCGGCCCGGTGAAGCGCCTCGCCAATGGCGATGTCGATTATAGCGACCCGATGGTGCGCGACGGCGGCGGCCAGGTGACGCTGCGGATCTTCAAATGCCTGAAGCCGGTGATCGCCGCGGTCAACGGCCCCGCGGTCGGCATCGGCGCCACCATGCAGCTGGCGATGGACATCCGCATCGCCTCTGAGAATGCCCGCTTCGGCTTCGTGTTCTCGCAGCGGGGCATCGTGCCGGAAGCGGCCTCCAGCTGGTTCCTGCCGCGCCTGGTCGGCATCGCGCAGGCGCTGGAGTGGTGCTATTCCGGCCGCGTCTTCCCGGCGCAGGAAGCGCTGGCCGGGCGCCTCGTCAGCCAAGTGGTGGCGCCCGACGACCTGCTGCCGACCGCGCGTGCGCTGGCGCGGACTTTCATCGACAAGACCGCGCCGGTGTCCGTCGCGCTCATTCGCCAGATGATGTGGCGCATGCTCGGCGCCGACGATCCGATGGAAGCCCACAAGATCGACAGCCGCGGCATCTACGCGCGCGGCCGCTCCGAGGATGTGAAAGAAGGCGTCGTCGCGTTCCTCGAAAAGCGCCCAGCGGAATTCAAGAACAAGGTCAGCGCGGACATGCCGAGCTATTTCCCGTGGTGGGATGAGCGCGGGTATAAGTAAAACGCGATGCCAATGGCCTCCTTCCCCCTTGCGGGGAGGGTCGGCCGAACGAGGCGATGCGCAGCATCGCCGAAGTGGAGGCCGGGGTGGGGGTGCCGCGGGCTCAGGCGTGCTTGGCACCCCCACCCGACCGCGCTGCGCGCGGCCACCCTCCCCGCAAGGGGGAGGGAAAGAAGATCACATCATCAGCGCCACGCGCCCGATCGCCTTGCGATCCATCAACAACCGCATCGCTGTTGCCACTTCTTCCATCGGCAGGCGATGCGAGACGTTCGGGCGAATTTTTCCCGCCTCGGCCCATGCGAGCAGCGCCTTGATCCGCGCCTCTCCTATCGCAGGATCCCGCCGCGCCGCCTCTCCCGCGCGGACGCCGAGCACGCTGGCGCCCTTGATCAGTACCAGGTTGGTCTTCGCCACGCCGATACCGCCGGTGAATCCGATCACCAGCAATCGCGCGCCCCAGGCGATGCAGCGCAGGCTCTGCTCGAAGATCTCGCCGCCGACCGGATCGAACACCACGTCGGCGCCACGGCCCTCGGTGATGCGCTTGACGGCATCGCGAAACGGCTCGCGGCCATAGAGCACGCCATGATCGGCGCCGCGTGCGCGGGCCACTGCGAGTTTCTCTTCTGAAGACGCAGCCGCAATCACCGTCGCACCCAGCAGCTTGCCGAGTTCGACCGCTGCGAGCCCGACGCCACCGCCGGCGCCATGCACCAGCAGCACTTCGCCCGGCTTGATCTGCGCGCGATCGACCAGCGCGTGATGCGCCGTGCCATGCGCCGCGAGGAACGTCGCGCCTTCGGCATAGTCGAACGTGCTCGGCAATGGCGTCAGCTGCAAAGGCGTCGCTATCACCTCTTCGGCAAAGCCGCCATGACGTAATTTAACGATGACGCGATCGCCGACTGAAACACCAGCGACGTCGCCAGCCACTTCGCTGACATCGCCCGCGGCTTCCATGCCCGGAATGAACGGCAGCTCCGGCTTCAGCTGATACTCACCCGCCGCCATCAAGATGTCCGGAAAATTGAGGCCGGCCGCGCGGATGGCAACGCGCACCTGCCCCGCCCGCAACGGCGCGGCAGCAAACTCTTCCACGCGAAGACTTTCCGGCGGCCCCAGGGCCCGGCAGACAACCGCTTTCGGCATCAGGCCGCGCTCGCGCGGCGACGCAGCAGGGCCTCGCGGATCAGCGGCAGGCGATCGTTGCCGAAATACATATCCGTCTTGTCGAGATAGATGGTGGGCGAACCGAACCCGCCGCGCGCCATTACTTCATCAGTATTCGCCTTGAGCTGATCCTTGATCGCCTGCTGGGCGATAGCGGCGAAGAACTTGTCGGGATCGATGCCGACACGCTGGCAGATATCGTGCAGAACCGCATCCATCGAAATATCGAGATCGTTGCCCCAATAGGCCTCGAACACCGCGCGCGCAAACGGCACCACCTCCTGGCCAAGCCAGACGCAGCCGCGCATTACTTTCACGCTGTTCACCGGGAACACCCGCGGCGGCATCTTGATCTCCAGATCGGCCGAGCGCGCCCAGTCGGCGAGGTCCTTCTTCATGTAGCGCTGCTTCGCCGGCACCGGCGTCTCGCGCGAGGCATAGACGCTGGGATTGACCGAATTGAAGATGCCGCCGACCAGGATCGGCCGCCACACAATCTCGGCGTTGAACTCCTTGGCCAGCGGCTGGATGTTGTGGAAGGCGAGATAGGTCCAGGGACTGGAGCAGTCGAAGAAGAATTCGATCATGGTGGTTTCCTCGTGATGGCCTGCGTTGCTCGCAGCGCCGTTTCTAATCGTTCATTGCTGCTGCTGCGCATGCGCCGGCGCATCGACGCCGAACATGATCTTGCGTGCCTGCTCGTCCATCGGGGCCTTCGGCTGCTTGCCCACCGCGAGCCCCGCCTGCACCTGCGGCCGCGCGCGGAGCAGCGCGTACCAGCGCTTCACGTTCAGAAAATCGTCCAGCGTCAGGCCCTGCGCCTTGTGGGTCATGATCCAGGGAAAGCACGCCATGTCGGCGATCGAATAGTCGCCGGCGATATAATCGCGGCCTTCGAGATGCGCATCGAGCACGCCGTACAGGCGCTTGGCCTCGCGCATGTAGCGGTCCATGGCGTAGGGAATCCTCTCGGGCGCGTAGAGCAGAAAATGCCCGTTCTGGCCGAGCATCGGGCCGAGCCCGCCCATCTGCCACATCAACCACTGCATCACGTCGAAACGGCCGCGCATATCCGCGGGCATGAAACGCCCGGCCTTTTCCGCCAGATAAATCAGGATCGCACCGCTCTCGAAGATCGACACCGGCGCGCCGCCATCGGCGGGCGCCTGATCGACGATCGCCGGCATCCTGCCGTTCGGGCTGAGTTTCAGAAACTCCGGTCTGTGTTGGTCGCCGCGGCCGAGTTGCATCGGATGCACCGTGTACGGCAGGCCGCACTCCTCCAGCATGATCGAGATTTTCCAGCCATTGGGCGTCGGCGCGTAGTGCAGGTCGATCATGGTTTCCTCATATTTTCCGCGATCCTACCCCCGCCTGCCATCCCGCGCCAATGCCATGTACGCCGCCCTCAAGACATGGCAGATAGGCATCCCAAAACAGAAAATTCCGGGATGCGCACAATGTTGTTTCCAACCACGATCGCCGGCTCGCTGCCGAAACCCGAATGGCTCGCCGAACCCAACAAGCTCTGGGCGCCGTGGAAATCGTCCGGCGACGAACTGCTGCGCGCCAAGCGCGATGCCACCCTGCTGGCGGTAAAAGTCCAGGAGGACGCCGGCGTCGATATCGTCACCGAGGGCGAGCAAGCCCGGCAGCATTTCGTCCACGGCTTTCTCGAAAAGGTCGAAGGCATCGACTTCGCCCACAAGGTCGAGATGGGCATCCGCAACGATCGCTACAAAGCCATGGTGCCGCAGGTGGTGGCGCCCTTGCGCCTGAAAGGCCGCGTCCATGCCTTCGAGGCGCAGGCCGCCCGCGCGCATACCAGGAACAAGCTGAAATTCACCCTGCCCGGCCCGATGACCATCATCGACACCATCTCGGACAGCTATTACGGCGACCGCGTCAAGATGGCCTTTGCCTTTGCCGAACTGCTGAACCAGGAAGCTCTGGCGCTGCAGGCCGACGGCGTCGATGTCGTGCAGTTCGACGAGCCCGCCTTCAACGTCTACATGGTGGAAGCCGCCGACTGGGGCATCAAGGCGCTGGAACGCGCAGCCCAGGGCCTGACCTGTACCACCGCAGTGCACATCTGCTACGGCTACGGCATCAATGCCAACACCGTCTGGAAGGAAACCCTCGGCGTCGAGTGGCGGCAATACGAACAGATCTTCCCGGCGATCGACGCCAGCCCGATCCAGCAGGTCGCCATCGAATGCCGCAATTCCCGCGTACCGCTGGAATTGCTTGGCCTGCTGAAGGGCAAGGTCGTGCAGGCCGGGGTCATCGACGTCGCCAGCGACGTCGTGGAGACGCCGGAGGATGTCGCCGCCACCATCGAGGCGGTGATGAAGTTCGTGCCCAAAGCCAACATCGTCGCCACCACGAACTGCGGTATGGCCCCGATGCATCGCGATATCGCCGAGGCGAAGTTGCGGGCGCTCGGTGCGGGCGCGAAGCTGGCGAGAAAGAGGTTTGCGTAAAACCGGCGATCGCACCACGCACAGACGTCGTCATCCTGAGGCGCTCGCCCGAAAGGGCGAGCCTCGAAGGATGTGGCTGCAGGCGACCGCGCCTGCGGCCGTCCTTCGAGGCGCGCAAGTGCGCGCACCTCAGGATGACGACGGCGGGTGTGGCGCAGCAGTGGGATGAAGCGCCGGGCGATAACCTGCATGCAAGGCGCGCAGTGTCGAAGGCGGCGTCAGCAGGTTGGCGTCGCGCAACTCGATATCAGTAGCGTCGTAGCCCGCAAACGACCAGCGCATCGCCCTGCCCTGCACGATCAGATAACTCTCACCCTCCGCCGCCACCATCGCGCCATCCGGAAGATCCGCCATTGCGCATGGCAGTGCATGCAGCCGCTTCACGCGGCCGTTCAGCCGCTCGGCGTGCAGCACCGCGTCGATCTCCGTCGCGCGCAAACGCCGGACGCCATTGCCCTCCTCCCACGCCGCGCGAAATGCATTGGCATCGTCGCGGCGGCAGTAGAAGCACGGCCGATGCCCCGCCGCCAACGCCGTGGCCTCGTCGAGGAAGAACAATTCGGTCCAGCTGCGCGTCGCCATCACATCGCGGCGGCGGCCGCGAAACTCGCAGACGCAGGTGATCCACGCCTTGCTACTCCAGCGCTTCGTCAAAAGCGTCTTGGTGCGGGGATCGTGGATGATGCCACGGTTGCCGGTGAACAGCCCGCGCTCGGGCGTCGCGACGATCTCGCCAAACGGCGTGACACGATTTTGCAGCGGCAATCGCGTCCCCTCCGTCAGTGCAAAGCGCTACGCCGCACCGTCGCGGATCGGCGGCAGGAAGGCCAGCGCGGTGTCCCAGGGGAAGAAAATCCAGGTGTCCTGCGACACTTCGGTGATGAAGGTATCGACCACCGGCCGGCCCATCGGCTTGGCGTAGACGGTGGCGAAATGCGCGTCAGGCAGCATGTCGCGGACCATGCGGCCGGTCTTGCCGGTATCGACGAGGTCGTCGACGATCAACAGCCCCTTGCCGGTGCCGCCCCCGAGCTTCGCGGTGCTCTCCGAAATGCCTTTCAGCACCTGCAACTCGCCCTGCTTGTCATGTTCATAGCTGGCAATGCAGACGGTATCGATGACGCGGACGCCGAGTTCGCGCGCCACGATCGCCGCCGGCACCAGCCCGCCACGGGTGATGGCGATGACCGCATGAAACGGCCCGATCGCATTGAGCCGCCAGGTCAGCGCCCGGCAGTCGCGGTGAAACTGATCCCACGATACCGGAAACGGCCGGCCGGCCCGCTCGGTCGGGCTCAGTTCGGGATGCTCTGCCATGTCGATCTCCTGAAGTTCAATCGCGGTCGCCGCACTGCACCACCATTACTTGGCCGTGCCGAGCCCGGCCAGCATCTCTTTGACGGCATCCATCGCGGCGTTCAGTTTCTCCTGATCGCGCGAGCGCACTACCAGATTGGTATTCGGCTTCTGCCCCTCGTCGAGAAACGGATAACTGCCGATCATCGTGTCCGGGTGCGCCTCGGCGATGGCGCGCAGCGGGCCGCCGACGTCGCCCTCGCGGGCATTGGCGCGAACGCTCTCCGACAGCATCCGCACCCCGGATTTCAGTTTCGGCGCCACGATGTCCATCATCGCCTGCATGATCGAGGGTACGCCGGCCATTACGATGACGTTGCCGATCTTGAAGCCCGGCGCGAGGATCGTGGCGCTCTGGATCAGGTCGGCGCCATCAGGAATGCGGGCCATGCGCAATCTGGCTTCGTTCAGATCTGCACCGAAGCGCTCGCGGAACCGGGCCACGACCTCCGGATGGTGATCGATGCCGACGCCGAAGGCCTTGGCGACGGCGTCGGCGGTGATGTCGTCATGGGTCGGGCCGATGCCGCCGGTGGTAAAGACGTAGGTGTAGCGGCCGCGCAGCGCGTCCAGCGCCGCGATGATGTCCGGCTCGTCGTCGGAGACGACGCGGACTTCCTTGAGGTCGATGCCGATATTAGTGAGGTATTCGGCGATAAAGCCGATGTTCTTGTCCTTGGTCCGGCCGGACAGGATCTCGTCGCCGATTACCAGGATGCCTGCAGTGACGATGTCGCTCATCAGTTTGTCCTCGCCGTTCCCCGCGACCATGCGCAGGCAAGCCCTTGATGTCACGGGATTTTGCTGCCGAAACGAGCAGCGTCCCGCCGTTTTTTCAGGCAGCAATTCGGTATTCTCATACGAAATGCCCGTGTTGGATGCATATCGCGCTGGCCCGGCCCTTGCTACCATCCTGTTCAGTCATGCACTGTCCCGCATGACCTCGAAAAACAGTCAGGATACATGGCAGTTGCGTTCGACGAAATGAATGGGCCTCTGGGCGAGCTTCGCCCGGCCTATGAAGAGCTCTCCCGCTGGCTCAAGGAGACGCCGCCCGACGCTTTGGAATACCGCCGGCAGGAGGCGGA
>JAQGKA010000053.1 GCA_028290355.1 Tardiphaga sp.
GCCCCAAATAAGCACCGGGAGATTGGCGGTGGACGAGCCACTCGCCAATCGGGTCAGGTCCGGAAGGAAGCAGCCCTAACGAGATCCGGATCGGGTCGCTCGTCAGTCTCCTACTTGTTTTGTCGAGTGAATTCAGCGCTCTGCTCGATGGACAATCAGCTTTTTCGGCAGGAACCGGCTTTCCGTCCCGCTTGAAGATGCGCCCGTTGTTCCGCAATCCGGCTTTACGAGACAACACATTGCGGATCGAACGATGACTGACGCTGGCTTGCCCGTAACGCCTGAAGCCGACAACGCCCAGGCTGGCTTCGATATCGGCAGCCCGCCGGTGGCCGGCAAGCACTACCGCGTACTCGCGCGCAAATACCGCCCCTCGAGCTTCGACGACCTGATCGGCCAGGAGGCCGTGGTCCGCACCGTCTCCAATGCGTTCGAGACTGGCCGAATTCCGCAGGCCTGGATCCTCACTGGCGTGCGCGGGGTCGGCAAGACCACCACGGCGCGGATTCTGGCCCGGGCGCTGAATTACGAACTGGCGGACGGCTCCAGCAAGGGCCCGAGCATCCAGATGCCGACGCTGGGCGTGCATTGCCAGGCGATCATGGAAAGCCGCCACATCGACGTGCTGGAAATGGACGCCGCGTCCCATACCGGTGTCGACGATGTCCGCCAGATCAACGACAGCGTGCGCTATGCGCCGTCCAGCGCACGCTACAAGGTCTACATCATCGACGAAGTCCACATGCTCTCGACCGCGGCCTTCAACGCCTTCCTGAAGACGCTGGAAGAGCCGCCGGAGCATGCCAAGTTCGTGTTTGCGACCACCGAGATCCGCAAGGTTCCGGTGACGGTGCTGTCGCGCTGCCAGCGCTTCGATCTGCGCCGCGTCGATGCCGACGTGCTGATGGGCCATCTGTCGAATATCGCGGCCAAGGAAAACGTCGAGGTCGAGCCGGAAGCGCTGGGGATCATCGCCCGCGCCGCCGAAGGCTCGGTGCGCGATTCGCTGTCGCTGTTCGACCAGGCGATCGCCCATGCCGCCGGCACCGTGCGTGCCGATGCGGTCCGGCAGATGCTCGGCCTCGCCGATCGCACGCGAGTGATCGACCTGTTCGATTCCCTGGCGCGCGGCGACATCGCCAGCGCATTTCGTGAATTTCGCGAGCAATATGACGTCGGTGCCGATCCGATCGTGGTGCTCAGCGACCTCGCCGAATTCGTCAATTTCGTCACCCGCGTGAAGATCGTGCCGGCCACCGCCGACAATGTCGCGTTCGGCGAAACCGAGCGGCTGCGCGCCCGCGACTTTGCTTCGAAGCTGTCGATGCGGGTGCTGTCGCGGATGTGGCAGATGCTGCTGAAGGGCATCACCGAAGTGCAGGGCGCGACCCGTCCCGCCGCCGCCGCCGAAATGGTGCTGGTGCGGATCGCCTATGTGGCGGACATGCCAACGCCGGACGAAGCGATCCGGATGCTTGACCAGAACGGTGGCGGTTCCTCGCCGATCATCGGCGGCAATGGCGGTTCGCGCAGCGCGCCCCCGTCCACCGTGTCATCGATGCAGGCGTCGTCGCCGCGTGGCGTATCGATGCAGCGCGGCAGTGCCGAAACTTCGCCGCGGCCGCAGATGAGCACACCGGTGGCGGAGGCGCAGTCTGCGCCCGTGCTGAAGATTTCGACCTTTCCGGAACTGGTGGCGCTTGCCGGTTCCAAACGCGATTTGATGCTAAAGGCCGCGCTCGAAGCCGATGTGCGCCTGATCAAGATCGAGGACGGCCGGCTCGAACTGGCGATGGAGCGTACCGCGTCGCGGACGCTGATCAACGATCTGTCCCGCAAGCTGGAGCAGTGGACCAACCGGCGCTGGAGCGTGATCGTCTCCAACGAGCAGGGCCAGCCGACGCTGCGTTCGCAGCTCGATCAGCAGAAGACCCAGCGCGAGCAAGCCGCGGAAGCCGATCCGCGCGTGCAGGAAGTGCTGGCGCGGTTTCCCGGCGCCAAGGTGGTTGAAGTCCGCCGGCTTGCCCCCGAGCCGCCGGAATCCAATATTAGCGATAGCGATCTGACCGGCGAAGAAGCTTCCGAGAATTTCGACGGCGACGATCAATAAAACCATTCGCAATAAAACCATTCGAAGGAAATTTTCATGGCTGATTTTCTCGGCATGATGAAGCAGGCAGCGCAGCTGCAATCGAAGATGAAGGCGATGCAGGACGAACTCGACCATGTCGAGGTCGAGGGCATGTCCGGCGGCGGCCTCGTCACCGTTCGGATGACCGCGAAGACCGAAGTGAAGGCGGTGAAGATCGACCCGTCGCTGATGAAGGCCGACGAGCGCGAGATTCTCGAAGACCTGCTGGTCACCGCGCTCGGCGATGCCCGCCGCAAGGCCGAAGCGGCGATGCAGGAAAAGATGCAGGCGCTGACCGGCGGCCTCGGCCTGCCGCCGGGGCTGGGCCTTACCTGAGATGGCTGCTGGCGTTGCCGGACCGGAAATCGAAAAACTGATTCAGCTGCTGGCGCGGCTGCCCGGGCTTGGCCCGCGCTCGGCGCGGCGCGCCGCGCTGCATCTGATCAAGAAGCGCGAGGCGCTGATGACGCCGCTCGCCGGCGCGCTGCAGGTGGCGATCGACAAGATCCAGGTCTGCAAGACCTGCGGCAACATCGACACGCAGAATCCCTGCACCATCTGCACCGATCCGCGCCGCGACCCCTCGATCATCGTGGTGGTCGCCGACGTCTCCGATCTGTGGGCGCTGGAACGTGCCAACGCCACCACCGGGCAGTACCACGTACTTGGCGCCACGCTGTCGCCACTCGACGGCGTCGGTCCGCAGGACCTCACCATCGACGCGCTGGTGTCGCGCGCGCATGACACCAAGGTCACGGAAATCATCCTGGCGCTGAATGCCACGGTCGATGGCCAGACCACCGCGCATTACATCACCGACCTCCTGCAGGAGGCCGGCGTCAAGGTGACGCGGCTGGCGCATGGCGTTCCGGTCGGCGGCGAACTCGATTACCTCGACGAAGGCACGCTGTCCGCCGCGATGCGGCAGCGGACGCTGTTTTAAATATTGGAAGAGAACTGATGATACGACCTGGCTTTTCTAAATTGTCCTCCTTTACCGCGGCTGTACTGGCGATTGCAGCTGCAGGCACTTGTCACGCGCAGCCACAAACAACGCAGCCGCCTGCTGCCGCCCCCGTTGCGCCCAAAATGATGAAGGCCGGCGATGTGCTGAGCGGGCAGCTCAACGCGATGCGCGTGCGCGCGCCGAAGGGCAAGCGCGTCAACACGTTCCAGCTCGTCAGCGAGCCGCGCCGGCTGCCGGCGCCGGCCGGGCTGTGCAATCTGGAGACCGGTCCCGAGACGTTCGAGATCGTCACCGCCAACGATGCCCAGGCGACGGAGCTGAAGAAGCTGGTCGGCAAGGAAGTCTCGCTGAAGGTCACTGAAGTCGCCTGCGCCGAACAGGCCGGGCAGATGAGCGAAGCGCTGGTGACGAAATGGAGCGTGGTGACGAAGCCGAACTAGGCTCAGCTGTCGTCGCCCGGATTGACCGGGCGACCCAGTAAACTCCGGCCGGTGTGTACTGGATCACCCGCTTTCGCGGGTGATGACAACCGAGCTAAATCCGTACCGTCCCCAGCGTCTCGAAGTGCCCGCGGCGCTGCAGCCACAGCAGCAGGATCAGGCTTGGCACCGCGACCAGTACGCAGATCGCAAAGAAGATCGGCCAGCCCGTCGCGCTGGCGACGAAGCCTGCGCCGGATGACAGATAGGTGCGGCCGACCGCGGCGAGTGCGGTGAGCAGCGCGTATTGCGTGGCGGTGTGCAGTGGATTCTGGCACAGCGCCGACAGGTAGGCGACGAAGATCACGGTGCCGATCGCGCTGGTGAAATTCTCCGCCGTGATTGCAAACGCCAGCGCCCATTGATTGACGCC
>JAQGKA010000054.1 GCA_028290355.1 Tardiphaga sp.
ACCTCCGGCAGTTCGGTGGCGGTGGAGAAGAACCGCCGCGTGATACGCTTGCGCTGCATGATCGCCAGCGCGACGTTGTCCGCGACGGTGAGATTCTGGAACAGACGCGTGGTCTGGAAGGTGCGGACCAGGCCGCGGCGCACCCGCTCGGGAATGCTGAGGCCGGTGATCTCATCGCCGGACATGAAGAAATGGCCCTGGCTTGGCGCGATGTCGCCGGTGATCAGGTTGACCAGTGTGGTCTTGCCGGCGCCGTTCGGGCCGATCAGCGCGACACGATCGCCGGCACCGAGCTTGAAGCTGACGTCATCGGTGACCTGCAGGCCGCCGAACGAACGCGAGACGTTGCGCGCTTCGAGAAGGTCGGTCATGACGCCCTCCCTTTACGTGTGAACCGCGCGACCAGCGACAGTACCGGCTCGATCAGACCGCGCGGCGCGAACACCACGATCAGGATCAGCAACAGCCCGACCAGCGTCATCCAGTGGAACGGATTTGCCGCCGAGACGATGTGTTCGAAAACCTGGAAAATCAGCGCGCCGGCCAGCGCGCCCCACAAATGTCCGGCGCCGCCAAGCACCAGCATCACCAGCACCTCGGCCGAGCGCTCGAAGCTCACGCTGTCGAGCCCGACCACGCCGGTGCTGATCGCGGTCAGCGCGCCGCCGACGCCAGCCACCGCGCCGGACACCCCATACATCAGCACGAGGCGCGGATAGACGGAGACGCCGATCATTTTGGCGCGAAGATCGTCGTCCTTGATGCCGCGGCACAGCAGCCCGAAGGGCGAGCGGACGAAACGCGACAACGCCACAAAGACAATGACCAGCACGGCCAGCGAGAACAGATAGGCGGTGCGGCTGTACATGTCGAAATTGTAGATGCCGAACACCTTGCCGGGCGTGATGCCGGAGAGACCGTCGCTGCCGCCGGTCAGCCAGGACAGCTTGTTGGCGAGTGCGGCAATGAGCTGCCCGACCGCGATCGACAGCACCAGCTGCGGCAGGCCGCGAAACCGGGTGATCAGCGCGCCGGAGATCAGCCCCATCAATGTGCCTGCAAAAGTGCCGATCATCAGCAGTGCAATGGGATCGGTGATGCCGCGGACGCAGGCGATGCCGGCGGCATAGGCGGCGACGCCGAACTGCGCGGCATGGCCGAGCGTGGCGATGCCGCAATAGCCGGTGACCAAATCAAGCGACAGCACCAGGAAGGAGATGCCGATCAGCCGCGTCAGGAACGCCAGATCGTCGGGAAACAGATAATAACCGATCGCGCCGAGCACGATGATAGCGAGCGCACCGCCGGCTTCCCGCACGAGGGGAATGCTGCGCGTCGGCGGCACCTGGATGGCTGCAATCGCGGTCATGCGTGTGACCTGCCGAACAGACCGTGCGGGAACAGGAACACGATGCAGATCACGGTGAGATAGAAGAAGAACTCGCCGAACTCCGGCGCGAGATATTTGCCGGTGGTGTCGGCGAGGCCGAGCAGCAGCGACGCTGACAGCGCGCCGAGAATAGAACCGGCGCCGCCGACCGACACCACCACCAGGAATGTCACCATGTAGCGCAGCGCATAGAACGGTTCGACGGGTAAGATTTCGGCTCCGACCACACCGCCGAACGCGCCAAGACCGATCGCCAGCGCAAAGGTCACGGCATAGATGATTTCGGTGCGAATGCCCAAGGCATCGGCCATGCCACTGTGATCGACGGAGGCGCGCAGCTTGATGCCGAATTCGGTCTTCTCGATCAGCAGCCACAGCGCCAGCGCGGTGACGATACCGCAGGCGATGACGAACAGACGATGCGTCGGCAGCGAGCGGAAGCCGATGTCGAGCGGACCGCTCAACGTCGCCGGCAGCGGGATGGACTTCAGCGACGGGCCGAAGATGAAATTCACCACGCCGATGATGAAGAAGGTGATGCCGATGGTCATCAGCACCTGGATCAGCGGATCGGACTTACGGTAGATCCGGCGATACAGCAGCACCTCGAACGGGACCGAGACGATGATGGTGCCGATCACCGCCATCAGGATCGCGATGCCGTAATTCACGTGCAAATCGCGAATGGCGTAGGACGCGAGATAGCCGCCGATCATGGCGAAGGCGCCATGGGCGAGATTCACCACGCGCATCAGCCCCATCATGATGGACAGGCCTATCGAGATGATGAACAGCACCATCCCGTAGGCGATGGCGTCGATGAGAATGCTGAAGACGGTACGCATGAACCTACTCTATGCCGAACGCACGGCCGTACGCCAATCCGGCCGCTGCGGCACGGCGGCATGCACAACCTCGCCGCGCACCATGGTAAGCAGCACTTTTGTCTGCTTCAGCGGCGGCGCATCGGCGGCAAAGGGATCGCGATCAATGGCAATCAGGTCAGCGGCCATGCCGGGCATCAGCGTGCCGCGCCAGCCTTCCTGCTTCATCGCGAAAGCGCCGCCGACCGTGTAGGCGTGGATCGCCTCGCGGATGCTGATCGCCTCCTCCGGCCCGATCGGCGCGCCACTGTCGGAGGCGCGGTTTACCGCGTCTGCGATGCCATCCCATGGCGACCACGATCCGGTCGGCGCGTCAGAGGTGGCGACATAGGTGACGCCGGCGTCGATCACCGAACGGCCGGGGTAGCATTTACCCGCGCGTGGCCCGAAAGCACCTCCGATCGAGCGCCGCATCCGGGTCAGGAAACTCGGCTGCATCATGACGAGCGCACCGAGCTTCCGCATGCGGGCCAGCCCGCCTTCGGGCGGCACGAAATAATGTTCGATGCGATGGCGGGCATTTTCGCGCGGATGCGCGGCCTGCGCCATCTCATAGGCCTCGATGATGCAGTTGGTGGCGCGGTCACCGACCGAGTGCACTGCGACCTGCCAGCCGGCGGCGTGGGCTTCGCCGATCACGCGCTGCAGTTCGGCCTCATCACGCATGAAGAAACCGCGGCTCGGCGTGTCGAAAAAATCCTCGCTGACCGCCGCCGTGCGAGCGCCGACGATGCCGTCGGCGAAATATTTCAGCGTCGTCGATTGCCAGTCGGCATCGAGTGTTGGCGTGAGGCCACGCTGCAAGGCTTCGGCGGGGTCGAGCTGGTTCATGAAGCCGAGCCGCATCGGCAGCGCGGCGCCCTGCCGAAGCTCGTTCCAGATGGCGAACTCATCCTCGAAACCGACGGTGAATCCAACGGCGGCCTCCACGGCGGCGACGAGGCCAAGCCGCGTGCTGTCAACGATCGCCGCACGCAGTGCCGCGATCAGCTCGGCCCGATCCATTGGCGGCGCGGCGCGGAAAAGCATCTCGGCAGCGCTTTCCTTGGCGCTGCCGTCGAGCCGGCCATCGCCGTCGCGGCCAAAGGTGCCGCCATCGGGATCGGTAATGCCGTCGTCGATGTGGAAGAAGCGCAGCGCTGCGCTATTGGCGACGGCGACGTGGCCGCAGAAGCGGCGGATCATCACCGGGTGATTGGGAATTGCAGCATCGATTTCACGGCGCGTTGGCAGCCGGTGTTCGGCAAGGCCGTTTTCGTCGAGGCCGGCGCCATAGACCCATTGGCCCGCCGGGATTGTCTGGGCGCGGGCGACGAGCAGTTTGAGAACATCGCCGACAGAGGAAGCGTCGCGCGGCGTCACCGGCACCTGCAGCCGGGCATGGGCGATCGCGAACAGATGGATATGCGCGTCGGTCAGGCCGGGCAGCACGGTGGCACCATCGAGATCGATGGCCTCATCCGCGGACGGCGCGGCATCGCCCGCGCCGATCCAGACCACCTTGCCGTCGCTGACGACGATGCTATCTGCCGGCGCCTCGTCCCAGGCCGATCGATAGATGCGGCCATTGGTCAGGCGAACGGAGCGCGCGCGCTGGGACATTGTGGATGAGAGCCTTACTTAAATAGATTTGGAGCCAGATTGTCATTCCGGGTTCGCTCGCAACTGTCGCTGCTCCCGCCCCGGAATGACGATCGTTTATATCGAGCGTGTTACTTGGTGCTCAGCGCCCAGTCCGGCTGATCGGCAAAGGTCTGGCTTTCCTTGTTGATCAGCTTGCCGTCTACCTTTTCCACACTGCGCAGATAGACGTTCTGGCGAATGTGGCGGGTAGCCGGATCGATCGACACCGGACCGCGCGGGCTCACCCACTTCATGTCCTTGACGGCATCGACCGCCTTGGCCGGATCGCGCTGGCCGCCCGTCGCCTCGATCATCTTGTAGATCAGGCGGGCTCCATCGTAGGCCGCGACCGAGGTCATGGTAACGTCGTCGAGATTGCCGCCACCTTTCTTGATGGTGGCGAGGAACGCCTTGTTCTCCGGCGAGTCGTGCGACACCGCGTAGTGATAGGTGGAGAGAATACCGATGCCGGAATCGCCGATGTTCGGCAGATCGGGCTCGGTAACGACGTCGCCGGTCGACATCAATTTGACGCCGCCCACCTTCAACCCGTTGTCGATATAGGCTTTCACGAAGCCGAGCGTCGGTGGTCCCGACGGCAGGAAGGTGAAGATGGTGTCGGCGCCGGAATCCTTGATCCGCTGCATGATCGGGCTGAAGTCGGTGGTGGCGAGGGGAATCCGGATCGCCTCGACCACAGCGCCGCCATCGGCTTCGAAGGTCTTCTTGAACGCGGCTTCGGCATCGACGCCCGGGCCGTAGTCGCTGACCGCGATGGCAACCTTCTTGGAGCCATTCTTGAACGCGATCTTCGCGGCCGGCACGGTATTCTGCCACATGGTGAACGAGGTGCGGACGATATAGGGGCTCTTCTCGACGATCGACGAGGTCGCCGCATTCATCACGATCAGCGGCGTCTTGGATTCTTCCAGCAACGGCGCAATTGCCATTGCGTTCGGCGTGAAGTAGACGCCGGCGAGATACTGCACCTTGTCCTTGACGATGAACTCCTGCGCCAGCGCCTTGGATTTGGCGGGGTTCGGGCCTTCCTCGTCCTTGTAGATGAACTCAACCTCGTGGCTGCCTACTTTGTTGCCATGTTCCGCGACCCAGGCGTCGATGCCCATCTTGAAGTTCTTGCCGAACAGCGCGTAGGGCCCCGACATGGTGCCGATGATGCCGACCTTGATGACGTCGGCGGAAGCCGTTCCGGTCATCAGACCAAGGATGGCGAGCGACAGAATGGATTTGGCGGATCTATTCATAGGTAGTCCTCTGCGTTTCAAAGCTGACAAGTTGTATTCAATAAACGTGCCGAACGGAACAGATCGCTACTCCGCCTGCATCGAGTGGTGCCAGTGCAACGCGGCGCGTTCAAGCCTGAGGAATACCCGGTTCAGGATATAGCCCGACGCGGCCAGGCAGATCACCGCGGCATACATGGAATCCGCGCGCATCGCATATTGCATCGACATCAAATAGTTGCCGACGCCGCTGGCGCCGGAAATCATCTCGCCAATCACAGCCATGATCAGTGCCAGCGACAGGGCGATCCGCATGCCGGCGGTCATCGCCGGTAGCGTGGCGGGCAGCACGATCTTGCGCAACGTGTCGAACCGGCTGAGGCCGAAGGTCTTGGCGGTCAGCAGCAGGGTCTCGTCGAGCCCGCGCACGCCGCCATAGGTGTTGACGAACACCGGCGGAAACACCGCCAGCATGATAATGAAGATCTTCAGGGTGTCGTCGACGCCGAGGAACAAGATCAGCGGCGGGATGATCGCCGGCGAAGGCAGCGTGCGCTGGATCTCGATCAGCGGCCGGATTATCCAGTCGAGAACGCGGTTGCTGCCGAGCACCAGGCCGAACAGCACGCCGAGGATGCAGCCGGCGGCGTAGCCGGCCAGCATCCGGTACAATGTCGACCCCAGGATTTCGGCCAGTTCGCCCGACAGCAGGCCACGATACGCCGCGACCAGCACCGCGCTGAAGCGCGGCCAGTTGTCGCTGACGATCCAGCCGCGGGCCGCCGACACTTCCCAGAGCAGCAGCAGCAGCGCGATCAGGATGGCGCCGCTCAGTCTGGTACGGGCGAGATCGCCGAACAGCTTGCGCCGCACCGGGGATTTCACCGTCAATTCGCCAGAGGTGAGCGACGCCGCGATGCTCATTTCAGCGCATCCGGTGCGGTCATGGCGGCGAGGTCGATATCGCTGGTGACCAACCCGTTATCCTTCATCAGCTTGACGGTAGTCGCCACCGAGTCGAGATTGACGATCTCGGGCAGGATCTGCAGGTTCAATTTCGCGACCAGCTCGGGCTGCATCTTGGTGAAGCCCGAGATGATGCGAATCAGATCCGGATCCTTGAGGTTGGCGTTGTACCACTGCACGCCCTTGCGAAAGGCGCGGTTGTACTTGGCCAGCGTTTCCTTGTTCTTCGCGAAATACTCCTGGGTGGAAATGTAATGCCCGACCTCGACGTCCGGCTGTACCTCGCGATAGGGCGCGGCGACGAATTCGAACGTGTTCGGATCGGTCACCGACGCGTTGAAGAACGGGTTGACCATGAAGGCCGCGTCGATCTGCTTGCCGCGCAGCGCGTCAGGCATTTGCGGAAACGGCACCTCCTTGAAGGTCACCTTGGTGGCGTCGCCGCCCGATTTGGCGATCCAGGCACGGGCGAACAGCCAGATGATGCCGTTGCGGGTGTTGACCGCCACGGTCTTGCCCTCAAGGTCCTTGCCGGTCCTGATACCTTCGCCCTTGCGGGCCACCATGCCGTTGGTGTTGGCGGGATTGTCGAATTGCTTTGTGCCGGCGCTGACGACCTCAAGCTTGAAGCCCTGCTGCTGCGCCAGCATGGTGGAGACCACATTGCCGTACATCACGTCGAACGCGCCGGCCATCAGGCCGGGCACACCGGCGGCGCCGCCGGTCGACGGCGTCGGCACGATGGTCAGGCCTTCGTCCTTGAAATACCCCTTGTCGATAGCGACGAACAATGGCGTCACGTCGGTGATCGGGATGTAGTTGACGCGAACGGTCTGCGCCGAGGCGGCGGTGGCGAGGGCCGCGAAGGCGGCGGTCAGCAAGACGCGGCTTAAATTTCTCATAGAAAACATACGAAGCCCTCTTTCATGGTCCGGCGGATCATTTCGCGCGCCACGGCACGGCGCGGTCTTCCACCATTTCGAACAATATGTTGAGCACCAGGCCGACGGCCGCGAGGATCGCGATCCAGGCATACATCGGCCGCACCTGGAACGAGCGCTGCAAATCCAGGATCAAAAAGCCGATGCCGCTTTCGGCGGCGAGCATTTCGGCGAGGATCACCAGCACGAGGCCCATGCTGAGGCTGACCCGCATGCCGGTGAGGATCATCGGCAGCGACGCCGGCAGGATGATCTTGCGGATCGTCTCGAAGCGCGAACAGCCCAGCGTGCGCGCGGTGGCGAGCAGGACCGGATCGACGCCGCGAACGCCCTGCAGCGTGTTGATCAGCACCGGAAACAGCGCCGCCAGCGCCACCATGGTGATTTTCATGCCGGCGCCGATGCCGAGGAACACCACCATCGCGGGAATCAATGCCGGCTTGGGGATCGGCCGGATCACCTCGACCAGCGGCTCGAGCAGGCCGTAAAGATACTCGCTGCAACCCATCAGCAGCCCGAGTGCAACGCCGGCCACGCAGGCGATGGTGTAGCCGATCAGCAGCATGCCCAGCGTCTGGCCGAGCGGCACGAGGAAACTGCCCGACGCCAGGATCTTCCACAGCGCCGGTGCGATCTGCGACGGCGACGGCAGCAGCGACAGATTGACCAGCCCGGCGCGGCAGACCAGCTCCCACAGCAGCAATACGCCGAGGATCGATAGCAGCCCAAAACCCTTGCGGCCGAGTTCAGGCATCAACGCGCCCCGCATTCTGACGATGCAGCAGATGCTCCACGAGCTCGTGGCGAAGCTGCAGAAAGCGCGGCAGTTCGCGCGTACCCATGGCGTCGCGCGGCCGCGGCAGATCGGTATCCACCACCATCTCCACGGTGGAAGGGCGCGACGACAGCACCGCGATGCGATCGGCCATAAACACGGCCTCATCGACGTCGTGGGTGATGAGCAAAATGGTCAGGCCCTGGCGCGCCCACAGGTCGAGCACCAGCGACTGCAATTCGATCCGGGTCAGCGCATCGACCGCGCTGAACGGTTCGTCCAGCAGCAGCACGCGGGGCTGCGCCGCGAGCGCGCGGGCAATCGCGACGCGCTGCTGCATGCCGCCGGACAGTTGCCACGGGTAGTGCTTGCGAAAACCGGCCAGTCCGACCATGCCAAGATATTCGCCGCAGCGTTCCTCGATCTCGCGCTTCTTCATGCCCCTGGATTCGAACACCAGCGCAACGTTCTGCTCGACCGTGCGCCAGGGCAGCAGCGACTTGCTGTACTGCTGGAACAGATAGACCATTTCCGGCGGCGGCGCCGTCACCGCCTTGCCGTTCAGCACCACCTCGCCGGCAGTGCTGTTGATCAGACCGGCCACGATCTGCAGCAGCGTCGACTTGCCGCAACCGGACGGGCCGAGGATCGCGAGAAACTCGCCCTGCTTCACCTCGAGCGTGATGCTCTTCAGCGCTGTGGTGGCTTCGCCATGCTGGCCGCCATAGACCTTGTTGACGTCGCGAATGCTGAGATAGCCCGCGGTTGCCTCGGTCATCGTGCGGCCTCCAGGGTCATGACGGGCAAGCGCTTGAACCAGGGACGCGCGCGCTCCAGCTGGCCGGCGAGCTGGAACAACGTCGCCTCTTCGGCAAAGCGGCCCCAGAATTGGACGCCGACCGGCATATTGCCGGCATTCCAGAACAACGGCACCGACATGGCCGGTTGGCCTGTCATGTTGGCGAGCGCGGTGAAGGTGGAAACTCTGCGCCGCAGGCCGCCAGCAATATCGTCTGTGTGTTCGGGACCCATCGTTCCGACCAGGAACGGGCCGAACGCCGTCGTCGGCGACAGGATCAGATCATACATGGTCATGAACTGCGCGACCTGCTGGTGCAGTGCGAACATCGCCTCGCGCGCGCGCATGACGTCCTCGCCGGTGACCGTGAGGCCATGGCGATAGGCTTCCCAGGTGGCAGGCTCGAAATCCTTGTCGGTGGCCTTGCGGCCGAGGCCGCGCTCGGCGGCATGGATGCCGGTGACGGCGGCGGCGCCTTTCAGCACTTGGCGCGTCCGCAAATAAAGTTCGGCATCGACCGCGGGCGCGGCTTCCTCGACGATATGCCCGAGCGAGGCGCACAGCGCCGCGACATCGGCGACGGCCGCGAGACAATCCGCGGCGACCTCCTCGCCGGCCGGCGACTGCGGCATCACCGCGATGCGCAGGCGCTTTGGCTCTTGCTGTACCTCGTCGAGAAACGGACGCACTTGAATCGGGCTGGCATAGGACGCACCGAGTTCGGGACCGGCGACTGCGTCGAGCAGTGCTGCGCTGTCGCGCACCGATCGCGTCAGCGCATGCACGGTAGCGATGCCACCGCCGCCATCGAAACGCGCGGGGCCGAGTGGCGCGCGGCCGCGGGTCGGCTTCAGACCGAACAAGCCGCATGCCGCAGCAGGCGAACGGATCGAGCCGCCGGCGTCACTGCCGTTGGCGGCAGGCGCGATGCCCGCAGCCACTGCAGCAGATGCTCCGCCGCTCGATCCACCTGCGCTGAATTTCAGATCCCAGGGATTTCGCGTAACGCCATAGAGCTGGCTCTCCGTCGTCGGCGAACCGCCGAACTCGCAACTATGCGTCTTGCCGAAGATCACCAGCCCAGCATTTTTGTAACGTTCGGCCACGGTGCTGTCGCGCTTCGCAACGGTGTCCTTCAGAAACACCGCGCCTGATGTGGTGGTGGTGCCGCTGAGATCGATGAAAAGATCCTTCAACAGGAACGGCACGCCTGCAAGCGAGCCATCGGGCAACCCCTGCGCGATCTGTGCTCTCGCTTTGTCGGCGAAAACATCAATGACGGCGTTGATAGCAGGATTGACGGCATCGATGCGATCGAGCGCGATGTCGAGAAGTTCGTCCGCGCTGGTCTCGCGGCGACGAACCAGTTCAGCCAGACCGAGCGCATCGTGATCGACGTATTCCGCAAAACTGAGTCCAGGCGATGTGTCGGACAACAATGATTGAGTCACTCACGCACTCCCGTCAGGCGGTACATATTCTGCGGCCAATCGTCAGAACCAGCGCCACCGTTTGCTATGCAGATCACATGCCAGCGTGTAAAATTTCGATCTCATCGCAACACCGAGTGTCTGCACAAAGTGTTGAAGTCGTCGTCAGAACATCTCGAAATATTCGCGCTGCTCCCAATCGGAGACTTCCGACTGGAAACGCTCGATCTCGGCATTTTTGATGTGGGTGTAATAATCCACCATGGTCGATCCCATCGCCTTGCGGAAGAACGGATCTTCCTGCAGCGCGAACACCGCTTCGCGCAGCGACTTCGGCAACAATTCTGCGTCGCTCTCGTAAGGTGTATCCGCCGACGGGCCGGGATCGAGCGCGCGATCGACGCCGTCGAGGCCGGACAGAATCTGCGAGGCCATGTAGAGATACGGGTTAGCGGCGGGCTCGCCGACGCGGTTTTCTAGCCGCGTAGCGGAATCATTGGGACCGCCGAGCACGCGGATCATCGCGCCGCGGTTGTCGCGGCCCCAAATCGCACGGTCCGGCGCCAGCGAATAGGAGCGATAGCGCTTGTAGCCGTTGATGGTCGGCGTGGTGAACACCGTGGCGGCGCGGGCATGGGCGAGCAGGCCGGCAAGATAGCCGCGGCCGAATGGCGACAGTGTCTCGTTTGGGTCGGACGACATGAAGGCATTCTTGCCGGTGGCGCGCGACACGATCGACTGATGCAGATGCCAGCCCGATGAAACGACGTTGGGAATTTTCGGCCGGCACATGAAGGTGGCGTGATAGCCGCGGCGATGGCAGATCTGCTTCACGGCGCTGCGAAACAGCACCATGCTGTCCGCCGGCATCAGGCCGACGGTGGGCTGGAAGGTGAATTCGCACTGGCTCGGGCCGTATTCGACTTCCACCGAGCGCAACGGCAGGCCGAGCGCCAGCACATCGCGGCGGATGAATTCCAGCACCGGCTCCATCTGGTCGTAACGCTGCTCGGTGAGATACTGATAGCCGTGCGAGAGCAAGCTCACTTCGGGCGGGCGCCCGGGCTGCCCGGCATCTTCCGGCGCCATGCGCGCGTCTTCGAGTTTGAAAACGTGGCACTCGACTTCGAGGCCGGCGACGAAGTCATAGCCGCGCTTGTTAAGGTCGGCCAACACGCCCTTGTAGAGATTACGGGTGGCGAACGGCACCGGCCGGCCATCGGCGAAATGCACGTCGCAGAGCAGCCAGCCCGTGGTCGGCGCCCAGGGCAGCACGCGGAATGTGGAGGGATCCGGGATCATCTGCACATCTGCGGCGCCCTGCATTTCGGGAATGCCGAAACCGCCGCCGGAGGTGAACACCGGAAACACCGTCTTGTGCGAGGTGTCCTTGGCGAACATGGTGGTGGTGATCGAGCAGCCGCTTTCGAGGCAGCGCAGCGCCTCCTCCGCGATCAGTGTCTTGCCACGCAGGATGCCGTGCTGATCCGGAAAGGACAGCCGGATCACTTCGAGCTTCTGCTCTTCGACGATGCGGCGAAGCCTGACGGCCGCGTCCTTTTGTTCTGCGGACCACAGACCGTGGCGTTCGACGAAACTCAACGCACTCTCCTCGGAAACTTTTGCCTCGAAAAATTTTGACGAAGGCCTATCACTCGGCAGCCGACAGGCGCGTCACGGTGGCGGAGGTTTCCTGCGGCACTGGCGCAGCCCACGGCGCGCCGCGGCGGCGGGCGACATCGACTTCCATCCAGTAGGTTTCCCAGCCGCGGGTCGGACCGATGCCGTCCATCGTCGCCGGGCCCTGGATGCTGCGCGCGTGGTCGGCGTCGAGGAACATCAGCGGCTTGACGCCGCCAGCGGCCTTTTCGATTTCCTGCCGCAGCAGCTTGCGATAGGCGATGATCGCCTTGTCGGACGAGCCTAGATGTTCGCGTGTGCGATCCTGAATCTTGCCCATCGACTCCACCGCCCACTGGTCGTGGACGTTGATGTCGGCGCCCATGCCGGTGTAGGTCTCGTGGGCCTGCTCGTGCGGATCGAAACCGTAGTCGTTGCTGCGGTTCTTGCGTGACTTGTAGTCGGGCAATTCATAGAGTTCGAGGCGCTGCTCCCGCATCTTCTGTTTGTCGACCGGCTGGGTGTAGCTGGTGAAGATCGCGTACCAGTAGCAGCTCTCGTCATCGACCGGGACATGCCACTGGGTGATGGTCATTTCCGTGCTCATGGGAATGACGAAGCCGTGCGGAAACAGCTGGTTGGTGACACGAACATGGGTGCGCTCGTCGTCGAGTTCGCGCAGCGCAATGAGCCGCAAGCCATATTCGGTGCTCTCGACATTGATGATCGGGCGATCATATTCGCGCAGGATCTTGGTCATCGGCATTTCGCTGCCGGCGGAGGCGCCGCGGAACTGCTTGCCATAGGCAGCCGACGTATCCTCGTCCTCGAAGAAGCGATGCAGGAACGAAGCGTGAGCGGGATCGATGCCGACTTCCATCGCCTGCAGCCAGTTGCAGTCGAACAGGCCCTTGAAGGCGAAGGTGTAGGCGCCGGGCGCCGCAAAGCAATCGAGCTCGGGAAATGCCGGCGGCTCGCCTTCGCCGAGAAACGCCCAGAGAATGCCGCCCTTCTCGACGACCGGAAACGCACGCTGCTTGATGCCGGCGCAGAGCTTTGAGGTTTTCGGCTCGGCCGGCGTCTCCAGGCACTTGCCGTTGACGTCGAACAGCCAGCCATGGAATGCGCAGCGCACGCCGCCGCCTTCCAGCCGGCCGAAAGCGAGATCGGCGCCGCGATGCGGACAGTCGCGATCAAGCAGGCCATAGCGGCCCTCTTCGTCGCGGAACAGCACAAAGTCTTCGCCGAGCAGCTTGACCGGCTTGATCGGGCGTTCGCCTTCGAGTTCATCGACCAGCGCCGCAGGCTGCCAGTACATCCGCATCAATTTGCCGGCGGGCGCCTTCGGCCCGATCCGGGTGATCAGGTCATTTTGCTCTTGGCTCATCATGGCAAGGGACCTCTTCCAAATGCTGATGCGACGAAGCCTGCACCCCGATGGGGCGAAGCTGGGTTGTTCGTCTATTGAACTTATGGGCGATTTTATAGCTGGAGCGATTCCAAGCAAGCGAATTCTTGTGGCAGCGTTTGCCGTATTAACGAGCAATCCTTGTTGGTATTGGATTTGTGCGCCCAAAGCATCGTCTTGCACAGAACGAACACATGTTCGATATACGAAGGCCATCAAGGAGCGGACGATGCCTCTCACCTTCCATTTCACCGCCAATCCCGCCGAAGGCCCGCGACGTTGAGCGGCCTTCTGATCATCGGGGCGTCCTATGCCGGCGTGCAGGCCGGCATCAGCGCACGCGAAAAAGGCTTTGATGCGCCGATCCGCATCGTCGCCGACGAAACTCACCTGCCCTATCAACGGCCGCCGCTGTCGAAGGGTTTTCTGTCCGGCAGCGTCGCGCACAGCAACCTGATCCTGCGCGGCGACGATTACTTCAAGACGCAAGGCATCGAACTGGTGCTCGGGCATCGCGCCACGCGCCTCGACCGCGACGCCGGCCGCGTCGAACTGCAGGGCGGCGACCGGCTCGCTTACGACAAGCTGCTGATCGCGACGGGATCACGGGCGCGGCAACTCAGCGTGCCCGGCCATGGCCGCGACGGCATCGTCTATCTGCGCACGCTCGATGACGCGGTGAACCTGAAGCCACGGCTCGAAGCAGCGCACGAGATCGTCATCATTGGCGGCGGATTCATCGGCCTCGAAGTCGCGGCCACCGCGGCGAAGGCCGGCAAAAAGGTGACGCTGATCGAGGCCGCCTCCCGGCTGCTGGAGCGCGCGGTGTCGCCGCAGATCTCGCGATTTCTGCTCGATACCCATGTTAGCCACGGCGTCGATATCCGCTTCAATCAGACTGTGGTGGGCATCGAGGACGCCGATGGCGCAGCGCATGCGGTGATTTGCAGCGATGGCCGGCGCGTGCGCGGCGATATGATCGTCGCCGGAATCGGCGGCATCGCCAATGATGACCTGGCCTCAGCCGCCTGCGTCGCTTGCGCCAATGGCATCGATGTCGACGAATTCGGCCAGACCGCCGTGCCCAACATTTTTGCGGCGGGCGATTGCAGCAACCACCACAACATCTTCGCGGGACGCCGGGTGCGGCTGGAGTCCGTGCAGAATGCCACCGACCAGGGCAAGTCGGCCGGCTCAGCGATTGCCGGCAAGCCCGAGCCCTATGTCAGCGTGCCGCGGTTCTGGTCGGATCAATATGACGCCAAGCTGCAGATCGTCGGTCTCTCCGCGCCTGACGATGCCGCGGTGATCCGAGGCGTCATCGACGACGGCAAGTTCTCGATCTTCTACTATCGCGGCCCAAGGCTGATGGCAGTGGACAGCATCAACCGGCCGGGCGACCAGATGATCGCGCGGCGGCTGATCGCGGCCTCGCTCTCTCCTTCACCGGAGCAGGCGGCCGATCTCTCCTTCGATCTGAAAAAACTGGAAGCGGTCGGTTGAACCGGGCAAGGGACGGATCATGCCGAAGCTGAAGCGCAGCAACGCCGAGCGCGGCAATACCGACTTCATCGAAAGCCTCGACCGCGGGCTGCGGGTGTTCGAACTATTCGGCGCCGATGCCCGCCCGATGACGCTGAGCGATCTCGCCAAGGCCGCCGACCTGCCCCGCGCCACCGCGCGGCGCATCCTGTTCACGCTGGAGCGGGCCGGCTTCGTCGCCAGCGACGGCAAGATGTTCACGCTGACGCCGCGGGTGCTGGTGCTGGCGGCCTCGTATCTGTCGTCGAACCAGGTCGTCACGGTGTTGCAGCCGGTGCTGGATCGTCTGTCCAGCGCCGCGCAGGAAATCAGTTCGCTGGCCATCCTCGATGGCAATGAGGTGATCTTCATTGCCCGCGCCAGCCCGGCGCGGGTGTTCTCCGCCGGTATTGATCTCGGCTACCGGCTGCCGGCGTTCTGCTCGTCGGTCGGCCGTTCCTTGCTCGGCAAGCTGTCGAACAGCGAACTCGCGCTGGCGCTCGATAGCATGGACCTGAAAGCGATGACGCCGTTCACCGTCACCGACAAGGACCTGTTACTGGCGACGATCATGACCGATCGCGAAAAGGGCTATTCGCAGGTCGATCGCGAAGCCGAGCCGGGCTTCCGCTCGATCTCGGTGCCAGTGCGCCGCTATGACGGCGAAATCGTCGCCGCGATCAACATGGGCGCCCATGTGGATCGCGTCTCCACCGGCGAGATGATCGACCGTTTCCTGCCGCTGCTGCGCGACGCTGCTGCTTCCGTAAAATCGATGCTGCTGTAGGCGCGACGTTTTACTTAATTCCGGACATCACATGCCGCACATCGTCATCGAACATTCCACCGACGGCCACGCCGCCTTCGACGTCACCGAATTGATGCAGGCGTTGCATGACGCGGCGGCAGCTACCGGCGTAATGCAGGCGGCGGACATCAAGGTCCGGGCGACGGCTTATGCGGATTATCTGGTGGCGGGAAGGCGCGACGGCTTCTGCCATGTGTCGGTCTACATGCTGGAAGGCCGCACGCCGGAGCAGAAAGTGGCTTTGAGCGAGGCCTTGCGTGCGACCATGGCGCAACTGCTGCCGCAAACCAAAAGCCTCAGCGTCGATATCCGCGATATGGACGCGGTAGCCTATAAGAAGCGGCTGCTGGACTGAAGCAAGGAGCTGTCATTCCGGGATGCGCCCTTCGTCGGCGTAGCCGACTGAGGGCGCAGGCCCGGAATCCATATTCCCGACGGTGGTTATGGATTCCGGGCTCGCTCGCAGCTATCGCTGCTCTCGCCCCGGAATGACAACGACTACATCATCAAGTGCAGATCGTCCTCAAGCCGCCAGCACTTCGCCGATCCGGCCGCGGATCAGCGTCCGCTCTTCGGCCGAGGTGTCGGTGTTGAAGCTGACATCATAGGCGATCATCGCCGGGCGCTTCAGCACCACGATGCGATCACCGATCTCCAGCGCTTCGCTGATTGAATGGGTGATGAACACGGCGGTCTTGCCGTTCTCCTTCACCAATCGCACGAATTCGGCGCGCAGTTTGCCCGCCGTGGATTCGTCGAGCGCGGAGAATGGCTCGTCGCACAGCAGGATATCGGCATTGGTGGCGAAGGCGCGGGCGATCGAGACGCGCTGGCGCATGCCGCCGGAGAGCGCGTGCGGGAAGTCATCCTCATGTCCGCCGAGGCCGAGCTTGATCAGCCATTGCCGGGCGGTGTCCTTGCGGTCGGCCGGCGGCGCATCGAGCATTTCGAGGCCGAGCTGAACATTCTGGATCGCGGTGCGCCACGGCAGCAGACGATCGCTCTGGAATACGATCGCCATCTTGCCGCGGAAGGCGTCGAAATCCGAAAACGGATTCTTGCCGCTGACGCGCACGGTGCCTGATGTCGGCTCGGTCAGGCCGGCGATCATGTTGAAGATCGTCGACTTGCCGCAACCGGTCTTGCCGAGGATCGCCAGCATCTGGCCGCGCGCGACGTCGAGGTTGAGCCTGTCGACGGCGCGGTAGGAACCGTCGGCTCCCTCTTTGCCGAACACCTTGGAGACATTGCCGAGGTGAATGGCGGCGTCAGCCGACGCCAGATTCTCGCTCGCAAGGGCTGCGGTCATAGTGCACGCTCCGAGACGGCCCGGTAGCGGAAGGCCGTGGTTTCGATCAGTGTCAGCGCGCCCTGCACGAGCAGCACGAAGAACACCAGTTGCAGCGTCCAGGCCAGCGCGCCGGCCATGTCGAACAATTGCTGCTGCTGCAGCAACTGGTAGCCGACGCCGCCGGTGGCGCCGACCAGTTCGGCCACCACGACGACACGCGCGGCGTTGCCGAGATTGACCTTCCACGCCGTCAGAATGTCCGGCAGAATCGCCGGCGCGATCATGACGCGGAACAGCTTCATCCGCGTCGGGCGGAAGCTGAACACCATTTCGGTGAGATCCTTCGACATCCCGCGCAGCGCGCCGATCACCTGGAAGGTGAAGGCCGGTAGCGTCGTCATCACCATGATGAAGAAGATGCGGAATTCGACGCCATGAAACCAGATGATGGCGAACACCACCCACGACAAAGCGGGGATGCCCTGGAACAGGGTCAGCATCGGCGACAGGAAATTGTCGATCATCTTCGACCGCGCCATCACCAGGCCGAGCAGCCCGCCAACGATGAACGCGCCGGTCAACCCGGCCAGGATGCGCAGCACCGTTGCCATCACGTCGCCGAACATGGCGCCGCTTGAGAAGATATCAAGGCAGCGCCAGAACACGTCGATCAGCGACGGGAACAGGAAACGCGGAAAGAACAGCGAGGCGAACTGCCACAGCAGGATCACCACAACGAAGGGAAATACCGAAGTGCCCACGTTCTTGATCGCCGAAAGCATCACGTCCGCCACAGAGGGGGATGCGGATCGATGCGTTGTGTCGGTCATTTGCCCGGTGCCTCATAGATGGTGGCAGCCGACGGCTCCGACGGCAGGAAGGCTATCGACTTGCCGGCGTCGTAGACCGACTTGATTTCCTTCTTCACCTCAGAGGCCCATTTGACGTTCATGCCGAGACGATCGTTGTGCTTGATCAGATCGGAGATCGCCTTCTGGTCATCCGGAGTGCCCTTCGGCGCGATCAGCTTCGACGCCTCGTCGGGATGCGCGGTAACCCATTCGGCAGCGTCCTTATAGGCCGCATACAGCTTCGGGATTAGCGTCGGGTTCTTCTCGGCCCAGGCGACGTGCGCCGCGACACCGAGATAAGGAATGTTCTTCGAGCCGGTGAACTTCTTCCAGCTATCGGCAATGCCGATGTCGATGGTGCGGACATCGGGCTTCTTCGAGATCAGCGTGGTGTAGGCCGGCTCCCACAGCTGGATCGCCGAGGCGCGGTCGGCCATCGCATAGCCGATCAGGCCCGGCGTGGCGGTGTTGACCACCGAGAACTTGGCGGTGTCGGCTCCCTGCTGCCGCGCGAACCAGTCGAACATCACCCAGTTGGTGGTACCCTTGGCGGCGGCGAGATCCTTGCCCTCGAGATCCTTCAACACCTTGACGTCCGGCCGCGAGGTGACCACCGCGCCCCAGAAATCGAACAGGTTGAACAGATAGGTGACCTTGACGCCGCGGGCGTCGGCGAGGCCGACGGTCAGCAGCGCGGCGCTGCCGCCGAGCTGGTACTCACCGGAATTGAACTGCGCGGTGTAGGCATCCGGCGTGCGCTCGTCGAACTTGATGGCCAGGCCATTCTTCTCGTCGAGCTTCTGCGCCTTGATCACAGGCGGCAGGAAGGCGCCGAGCGACGGCGCGCCGAACACGACGATGGTCAGCGGCTCCGGCGCCTGGGCGTAGGACGGCACCGCCGCAAACAGTGCGGACGCGCAAGCAAGGCTAGTCAAAAGAGTCTTCATGGCCATCCCTCCTGAATTTTGTTGAATTATTAAGCCGCGCCTGCGATCGGGTTTTCGAATTCCTTGCGAAGCGTGGTGAAGAACTTGCCGACCAGGTGTTTCGACACGCTGGTCAGGATGCGCTGGCCGACGCCGGCGACGAGCCCGCCGATTTCGCCGACGCCCTGAAAGGTCAGGCGGCAGACATTGGGGCCTTCCGGAATGATCTCGAACTTCGCGGTGCCATTGCCATGGCCCAGCGTGCCCGCGCCGGAGACCTTGATGCTGCAGGTCTTCGGCGGCGCCTTGTCGAACAGCGAGATCTCGCCCTCGAACGAACCGCCCACCGCCGCGACGCGCAGCTGCATCTCGACCTTGTAGGCATCCGGTGCGATCTCGGTCATGGTCTTGCAGCCGGGAATGCAGCGCGTCAACACCAGCGGATCGTTCAGTGCCGACCACAGCTGCTCAACGGAAGCCTGGATGGTTTCTTCGCCGCCAATATCGAGCTTCATGATGCGATCCTTCTCACAGTCCGAACAGTTTTTGCGCGAGACCGCCATTGATGGAGGCGCGCTCGGCGTCGGAGAACTTGGTCTCGGCGACGACCTTCATCGGGGTGAGATCGCCGATCGGGAACGGCATGTCCGAACCCATCATGATGCGCTCCGAACCGACCATGTCGGCGAGGTAGCGC
>JAQGKA010000063.1 GCA_028290355.1 Tardiphaga sp.
CAGCAGCTGGTCGATGGCCTCAACGGCCTCGGCATCGGCCCGCGCGACCTGATCGGCATCCTGCAGGCGATCAAGGCCGCCGGCGCGATCCAGGCCGACATCGAGGTGATGTGATGATCGCCAGCACAGCCGCCAGCGCCTATCAGGACAAATATCCGACCATCAACGGCCGCCCCGACCTGTCGCTTACCGACGCGCTGACCAAAGTGTCGCCGGAGGTGCAGAAGAAAGCCAAGGCGCAGGCGCAGGATTTCGAGGCGATGTTCATCAACTCGATGTTTTCGCAGATGACGTCCGGCGTCAAAGGCGACGGCCCGTTCGGCGATACGCCGGGCACCGGCGTGTGGCGCTCGATGCTCACCGAACAGTATTCCAAATCATTCGCCAAGGCGGGCGGCATCGGCATTTCCAACGACGTCTATCGCACGCTGATTCTCCAGCAAGCCAACCGCGCCAGCTGATCGCAGAGGACACCCCCATGAACCATGCGCAACGCCAGCCCGCTCCCGCCGCCATCGCAGCGGCGCCGCTTCCCGCATCGACGCCGGCCGAGGCCCGCAAGCTCGCCGAAAACATGATGGATGTGATGAACGCGCTGCTCGCGGTGATCGAGCGGGAGACCGAGCTGGTCCGCGCCGGCAAGGTCCGCGAAGCGATTCTGCTGGAGGAAACGAAGAGCGAGATGTCGCGCCGCTATATCGCGATGATCACGCTGCTGAAGGCCAGCCAGAAATATCTGGCACAGACGACGCCGGATCTGCTCTCGGCCTTGCACCGCCATCACGACGTGTTCCGCGCGATGCTGCAGGTCAATCTCACCGTGCTGGCCACCGCGCATGCGGTGTCGGAAGGCATCGTGCGCGGCGTCAACACCGAGATCCAGCGCCGCAACATTCCGCAGACCTATACCGCCGCCGGACAGCGCGCGCAGCCAGGTCGCGTCAACATGACGCCGATCGTGGTCAACCGATCCATGTGAACGAATTTACTGGCGTCATTCCGGGGCGCGCCGGGCAACGCGCGCCGGACGCACCTTGAAGCGTCCCGGCAATGCTATCTTTTGAATCAAATCGTCGCACGGCGATAAGTACCGCCTTTAGGCGGTTGTGACATATTGAAGTTTGGGAAGGGGTCGGGATTCATCTAGTGGAGGCCAGGAGGCTGCCATGGGAGCCGATTTCAACGTCAAGCCGGTGGGGGCACCGGTTGCTGCGCCGATCGTCAGGCCCGCGCCGGAAGCGGCTCGCGAAGCCGTGCCGACGCAACTACCGCCCGATAAGAGCGTCAGCGCATCGGACGCATTGCTGAAATCCAACATCGCCGCAGCCAATTATCAGCAGGTCGACAGCGACCGGATTTCGAAGGGCGTGATCATCGATCGGGACGCCGCCGAGATCGTGTATGTCTCGGTCGACAAGAAGACCAATCAGATCATCAACCAGTATCCTGAGGAATCGCGGTTGCGCACCCGCGCCTATCTCCGAGCGATGGATACCGCCAAGCAGAATGCCAAACAGGATGAGCGGCGGATCGAGACCGACCGCAGGGTCTGAACGAACGCGTCGTTATTGATTGCGTATTGCGTAAGCTGTATCGAGATAGGTACTGCCGGTGGCGGGATCGGTCACCGCAGTTTTAATGGTCGCCTTATTGTTGGCGGTCAGCGTAAATTTCGTATCGCCTACCCGGAAGGTGTTGTCCTTGATCAGCACCTGCTGATACTTGACTGTCGAGCCGCTGCTATACTTCACCTGCGCGCGAAAACCCGATATCTGCGAGATATCGATCTTGAACTTCTTCTTGTCGGCGTATGCGCCTTCCCAGCTGCCCTTGAACTTGTCCGGATTTACGTCGACATACTTGGTGGATGTCGTCGGTACTGTCGTCCGATAGCTGCTGGAAAGAATGCTCAGGACGTCCGCCATCACCGCCTCGTATCCGAACGCGGCCGCGAATCGCCGCACGTATCGCGTCACTATTAGGCGGCGCAGACCGTTAAGGCATCGTTACGGAATGTTTCTCCGCCGCTCAGGGGCGCCCGGACAGGCCCGCTGCGATATTGCGGTTGATGTCGATCAGCGACTGAAGCTTTTCAACTTCCCGCTTCTGCTGCAACGCGGTGCATTGCGTCAGCACGAAGATTCCGATATTGGCGATGTTCTGCCGAATCTCGAGCGATTGTGGATTGTCATCGCGCAGGGCATCACCGACGAAAATCGACCAGAGCTTGCGATTGAACAACAATGACTCTTCGTAGCCTGCGTCGGTATGCGCCCAGTTGGCCATGACGTCCTGAAGCTTACGTGCAGCCTTCAGAAGGGCTTGCGCTTCGATGTCCCGCGGCGTGGCAGTGGTCTGAGCTGTACGCGCGTAAGCCTGGGCACCAGTCGACATGCATTACCTCAGAAGATCGTCTTCGCGCTTGATGAGACCGCGCAATTCTCTCAAGGCTTTGTAAAGAGCGCCGCTTAAAATTAGCTTACTAACTTCCTCAATCTGCTCCCGAAAACTCGGCACCGCTTCGATCAATTCCTTGATGAAGCCGAGATACAGATCCTGATAACCGGGGATATCGTTCTCCAGATACATCATCTGCACGCAGAGATAAATGCGCTTCACCGGCGTGGTCGCGGTCTCGGAGGTGAGGATGTCCTTCTCACGCAGGATCGGCGCGTCGCCGTCGATCAGGAAGGCGGTGCGCGTGTCTGAATTGGTGATGACGCTTTGACCGATGATGATTCGCTCGCCCGGCTTCAGCTCAACTCGCAAAGGCATTCAGGTCTCCTCTTCCCGCGCCGAACCCCGGGGACGGGAATTTGTGCCATGTTTTGCGCGCCGATGCACTATTTGGCGAAGTAAAAATACGCCTGCGAATCGAATAATGCCAGCATTCCACGATTTCTGGCGGTTTCAGACTGCACAAACGCGAAACGGCGGGGTTTCCCCCGCCGCCCAGAAATCCTGGTCAGGCCGCCGGACTTACTGGAGCAGCTTGAGCACGCTCTGCTGCGACTGGTTGGCCAGCGCCAGCGCGGAGACGGCGATCGACTGGCGAGTCGACAGCGCCTGGCTGTTGGCGGCTTCTTCGTTGGTGTCGGCCAGCGTCAGGTTGGAGGAGCCGGTCTGCAGCACGTTGATCAGGTTCTTCGCAAAATCCTGGCGGATCTGCACGATGGACAGGTTGGAGCCGAGCGACGATGCCAGCGAGCGCAACTGCGTGCTGGCCATGTTGAGCGAGGACAGCGTGCGATTCGTCGATGCGTTGTCGATGAAATCGCCACCGGCCACCAGCGTCGGCAGTCCCAGACCCGCCGGCGTCAATTGCGAGCCGGTAATGTTGAGAGTCGATTTGCCGGTTTCGTTGAACACCAGCTTCAGCGTGTCGCCGGCCAGCAGGTTGACACCGTTAAAGGACGCGTCCTGCGACGTGGTGGTGATCTGCGTGATGACGTTATTATACTGCGCGACCAGGTTCGAACGGGTCGACTGTGACGCCAGGTCGACAACCGGCGGCGCCGCGCTGGTGAAGTTCAAAGCCGAGGTCACGGAGCCGCCGATGGTACCACCGTCGAGCACGGAGCCCATCGTCGACGATGCGTAGTCGTTGCCCGAGGTGATCACCAGCTTGCCGTTGGCATCGACGGTGGCGGCCAGGTTGTTGGCGGCCAATGCGACGTTCAACTGAGCGAGGGTCTTGACGGTGCCGTTGGTGCCGTCACCGAAGGTGATGTTGACCGGCGTGCCGCCCTTGAAGGCCGTGAAGGTCAGCGTCGTGCCGCTGATGCCACCAGGACCCGCAGCACGTGGCGCAGTAAACACGGTCGACGTGCCGGTGTTACCGGCCAGGCCCAGCGCCGAAAGTGCGTTGCCGCTGCCGCTGATCGACAGATCCTGGATCGTGCCGGTGCTGATCTTGAACGTGCCGTTGGCGGCAACGGTCGATGCGGTGTCGCCCTGCGTGGTGGTCAGAGTGGCGACGCCGGTCGTCGTGTTGTTGGCCGCAGTCTGCACGCCGGTGGCGAGATCGATCGCCGTGAGAACGTCGGAGATCTTGCCGCCCTGGAGATAGACCGTCGTATTGCCACTGCCGTCGGTGACGATGCTCGAGCCGACCGGCGAGCCGGAGCCGACCGGGATGTTGGCCGCTGCCGGAACGGACGCATCCTTGAACGTGATCGTCTTGCCGTTCACGTAAAGAGCGGAACCGCTCTGAATCAGATTCCCAATGGTGCCCGTGGCCGTGGTCCGCGACTGCGAGACCGAGACCGTTCCGGCGCCAACCGACGTGGTCAGACCGAGCTGCTTCAGGAGGTCAGCCTTGCCGCTGAGGCTCAGATCCGAACCTGTTGATGTCGACAGGGTGAGGACGCCGGCGGCGATCGACGCGTCGGTGCCGGAAGAATGGGTAATGGTTGCGCCACCGCTGGAGATCACGGCTTTCTGCACACCGCTGGCGAGATCGATGGCCTGGGTCAGGTCGGCAACGGTCCCTGTCGGGGCACCTGGCGCGCCGAGATAGACCGTGGAGTTGCCGTTGCCGTCGGTAACCACATTGCCGGCGACGCCGAGTCCCACAGGCACGGTGGCCGTCGTCGGTGCCGGCCCGGTTCGGAAGGTGATGGTCTTGCCATTGACCGTCATGGTGTCGCCGTCGTTCGGCTGCGCTGCGGCGCCGATGGTGCCCGCGCCGGCAGGCGTTCCAATCAGGGTCAGGGCGCCGGACAGCGACGCCGCGGTGCCGGCGCCGTTTGGCGCAGCGGTACCGACCAGCGACGCCGCAAGACCGCCGAGCGTGGTGGTTGTGGAGACGGGCGTCGTTCCACCCGCTGTACCGTTATAGACGGCGTTGCTGGTGGCGGTGGCGCTGGCGAAAGTCTGGGTGCCGCGCAGATCGTCCGGAGTTGCGCCGGCGATGGTGGTGGAGACGTTGGATTTGGTCGAGTAGCCCACGGGGGTCTGCAGCGCCTGGTTCGCTAGCGATTTCGCGGTGTCCACGAGCTTCTGCAGCGAACTGATGCCGGTATTGGCCGCCTGCAGGATCTGCACGCCGTTGCCGATGCCGTCGAGCAGGTTATTGATGTCACTGGCGCGGCTGTCGAGCCCGGCCGCCGTGAAGAAGTTCGTCGGATTGTCGAGGGCGGTGTTGACCTTCTTGCCGCTCGCCAACCGGTTCTGGGTGGTCGACAACAGATCCGCAGTTGATTGCAGCGAAAGCAGATTCTGACGAACCGACGCCGAGAGAACAATGCCTGACATGTTGTAACCTTCCTGATCCTTGCGGGCCGCGGACCTTCAGGTCACACGCCGCATGGTGCCGTCGCATGCGACCAAGAGGTCGCCACGACGCAGCCGGTGATGTTTGACGCCCTTCTGGAAGAGAGATCTCAGCGCACGTACATGAATGCGACCGGACCAAACGCAGCCGATTCTCGGCCTACCTGCTTCCTACTTATCCCGACTATGGCCGACCAGGATTTAAGATATGGTTAACAGGCCATTAAAGACTGCGTAAAACTGTCCCAAAACGGAAAAGGCCCGGCAAAGCAATGCATTCCGGGCCGGTCGGATCAAGCCATCAGGCAATAAAAAGAGCGGCGGGGTTTCCCCCGCCGCTCTCTATTCGGTTCAGTGCGCCGGGACTAGCGGAGCAGCTGAAGCACGCTCTGCTGTGAAGTGTTGGCAAGCGACAGCGCGGACACCGCGATCGACTGGCGGGTCGACAGCGCCTGGCTGTTGGCCGCTTCCTCGTTGGTGTCGGCGAGCGTCAGGTTTGATGCACCGGTCTGCAGCACGTTGATCAGGTTCTTCGAGAAGTCCTGACGCAGCTGCACGATCGAGAGGTTCGAACCGAGCGCCGAAGCCTGAGACCGCAGCGTTGAAGCGGCGGTGGTCAGGGTGCTCAGCACCTTGTTGGTCGAGGCGTTGTCGATGAAGTCGGTGCCCGACGTCAGGCTCGACATGCCGAGGCCGGCCGAGTTGAAGTTCACGCCCTGGATGTTCAGCGTGGACTTGCCGGTTTCGTTGAACGTCAGTTTCAGAGTGTCACCGCCGAGCAGGTTGACGCCGTTGAACGACGAGTCCTTAGAGGTGGTGTTGATCTGATCGAGGACGTTGTTGAACTGCGTCACCAGGTTGGCACGAGTCGTCTGGGCAGCAGCATCCTGAACGGGAGCCTGCGCCGTCGTGAAGCTTAGCGCGCTGGTGAGCGTGCCACCGATCGTGCCGCCCGACACCGCGGCGCCGATCGTCGTGGAGGCGTAGTCGTTCGCCGCCGCGATGGTCAGCACGCCGTTCGCATCGACAGTAGCGCCGAGGTTGTTGGCCGCTAACTTGGTGTTGAGCTGCGCCAGCGACTTGACGGTGCCGTTGGTGCCGTCGCCGAGCGTGACATTGACCGCCGTGCCGCCATTGAATGACGAGAACGACAGGGTCTTGCCGTTGACACCACCGGTACCCGCCGCACGCGCCGCGGTGAAGGTCGAGCTGCTGCCCGTCGGGCCGTTCAGGCCCAGGGCCGCCAGCGCATTGCCGGTGCCGGAGATGCTGAGGTCAGCAGCCGTACCGGTGCTGAGTTTCAGCGTGCCGCTCGAGGAAACGCTCGAGGCGGTGAGGCCCGTTCCCGTGGTCAGCGTGGAGACGCCGGCCGCGTTGGAAGCGGTCTGGACGCCGGTGGCGAGATCGATGGCCTTCAGCGTGTCAGCAACAGTGGCGCCCGACAGGTAAACGATCGAGTTGCCGCTGCCGTCCGTCTGCAGATGGCTGCCGGCCTGGATACCCGAACCTGCGGGAACCTGGGCCGCTGCCGGCTGCGCTGCGTTCGAGAAGGTGATCGTGTGACCGTTCACATTCAGGGTCGAGCCATCGGTGATCAGGTTGGCGGTGGTGGTCGCAGCCGTCGTGCGCGCAGCAGTGACGGAAACGTTGCCGGCGCCGACCGACGTGGTCAGGCCGAATTCCTTGAGCAGGTCGGCCTTACCGGTAACGGTGAGGTCGGAACCAGTCGAGGTATTGAGGGTCGTGATGCCGCCGGCGACCGCCGAAGTGCTGCCAGTGATGGTCGCTGCGCCCGCAGTATTCACGGTCTTCGCAACGCCGCTAGCCAGATCGACCGCGGTGAGCACGTCGGCAACGGTGCCGCCGGTCAGGTAGATGCTGGAGTTGCCGCTTCCATCGGTGACGATGTTGCCGCTGACGCCAGAGCCGGTCGGAACCGCACCAGCGGCCGGGGCAGCACCCGCCTTGAAGGTGATCGTCTTGCCGTTGACGACGAGAACGTCGCCGTCCTTCGGTGCAGCGGCGGCAGTCAAGTCCGTCGCAGCGCCCGTGCCGGTCAGCAACAGAGTGCTGGCGAAAGCGGCAGTTCCGTCACCGGCCTTTGTTGCAGCGGCGGCGACGAGAGAACCGGCAACACCGCCCAGGGTGATGGCGGCAGTGATCGGCGAAGCGCCACCAGCCGTGCCGTTGGCAACGACGTTGCCGATCGCGGAAGCGCTGGAGAAAGTGGAGGTGCCACGGAGGTCGTCAGCGGTCGCGCCGGCAATGGTCGTCGAAACGTTCGACTTGGTGGAGTAGCCGGTGGTGGTCTGCAGCGCCTGGTTGGCGATCGACTTGGCGGAGTCGACCAGCTTCTGCAGCGAGGTGATGCCGGTATTGGCAGCCTGCAGGATCTGCACGCCGTTGCCGATACCATCGAGCAGGTTGTTGATGTCGCTCGAACGGTTGGTCAGCGACTGGGCGGTGAAGAAGTTGGTGGGATTGTCGAGCGCCGAGTTGACCTTGTTACCGGTCGAGAGGCGGCTCTGGGTTTCCGACAGGAGCGATGCAGTGGATTGCAGCGAGAGCAGGTTCTGACGGACTGAGGACGAGAGTGTGATGCCGGACATGTTAGATACCTTCCTGGTAGACTAAACTGCGACCTTCTTGGTCGACGGACGGACCATGGACTGCAGAATCTAAAATTCCGTAAAGAGAACACACGTTGTTGGATGCATTTTATGCGTGTATTCAGGCCCAACACCCGTCGCAAATAACAAAAATCCCGACTCGCGAGAGCCGGGATTTTTTGATCACTATCAAAGACTTGGGCGTTAGCGGCGGCGAATGGATCGATCTCAACGCGGCCTTATTGAACGCGTGTGGTTGTTAAGACCCGCGCGACCTTTCAGAGAAACTTAACCAGGCTCATCTGGTAGAGCTTCGAGGTCATCTGGTAGGACGCCTGCAACGCGGTCTGCAGCGCCAGGATCTTGGTCGCGACCTCGTCGTTATTGATGCCCTCGATGGAATCCAGCATCGTCTGGGCCATCGCCTTGGTTTGAACCTGCCGATCGGTGGTCGATTTGATCGACGACTGGGCGCCGGCGAAGTCGGCTTGGATGTCCTGGATGGTCTGGGTGCCCGGGATGGTCGCGAGATTCTGGGCCACACGCTGGTTCAGCGCGGCAACTTGCGCATTGGCGTAGGGATCGGTTGCCGACGTCGTCACCGCCGCGAACACCGCCACCGTCTGCAGTTGCGAGCGAAGCGCCTGCTCGTCGGCACGGGCGCCATACTGCACCGTGATCGATGTGTCGATCTGCGATACCGCCGAACCGCGCGCTGAGCCGTTTGCCACGGTGTCCTGCTCGCCATTGTACCAGATCACCGTATTTGCCGACGTGCCCGCCACCAGCGTCGTGGCCGAACCAAGCGGCGTGGTGCCAACGCGCAGCGGCGGCTGGTCGAAGAAGTTGTTGCCGGCTTCGACCGCCGACGCCGCAACCATCGGACCGTTGGCGAGATCCTTGAGCGAGCTGGTCAGCGCGGTGTTGAGGTTGGCGGCTGTGGTGGTCGTATCCGCGCCGATCAGAAAGCTGTTGGCCGCCAGAGGCGTCTTGTCCGACGCTGTCATCACGATGTCTTCGCTGGTGCCGTCCGGCATCGTGAAGGTGAACTTGACCTGATCGCCGACGTTCGGAACGGTGGTGCCGAGATCGACCGACATCGATTTCTGCACCGGCGTCGCCGGCAGCGCTGGCGGAACGGTCGTCGGCAGATTCACCGGCTGCGTCACCGTCGCACCGGTGATGGTCGTCGAGACGCCGGTCAGCTTGATGCCGAACGGCTGCGCCTGCAGCGGCGGCGCCGGCGTCGCATCTTCTTCGGTGATGGCGACCGACGTGGCAGGCGTTCCGATGGCGCTGCCAACGCGGCCATTCTGGTTGACGCCGAGATCGGCGGTCTTGCGCTCGGCGATCACCTGCTTCAGCCCCGCTACCAGTGCGCCGCTGCCGTTCATGATCTGATCTGCCGCAGCCACGGGCGGCGTATCGGTCGCCCGACCGGAAAACAGATAACGATCGCCCGACTTGGCGTTGAGCATGTCAACCGAGTCGAAGAAGCCGAGCGACGCAGTCTTCTGGCCGGCCGTCTGTCCGGTATTGTCGAGCGTGCTGCCGGCGCTGACCGCCGCGCCCTTCACGTCCGATCCGATCGCCACCAGGCGCTGCAGCGACAGGTTGGCGACGCCGATGCGCGTGTTGAGGTTCACCGCGGTGTCGGCATAGGCCGCAACGCCACTGAGTTGCGAGCGCAGGGCAATGGCGAGGCTGCGACCGCTACCCTCCCCCGCATAAGTATTGGAAATCTTCCCGCTCGACAGCTGCTGGGTGAGCGTATCGAGCTGGTTGCGCAGGTCGAGAATGCCCGAGCCGATATAGGATGTTCGTCCGCTGACGCCGCTAATGGTCATGACTACCTCAGAATGCCTGCATCAGGGTTTTGTACATATCGTTCACGGTGGACATCACGCGTGCATTCGCCGAATAGGCATTCTGCAGCGACAGCAGATGCGCCATCTCGTCGTCGATGTTCACGCCGGAGCTCGTCGACATCTTTTGCTGCAACGTGTTGAGCACGACGTTCTGGCCGTCAGCGAGTTGCTGCGCCGCGTTCGCCTGGGCGCCCTGTGCACTGGTGAACTGCTGCATGTAGCTGAGCAGCGTGCCATTGAAGGGAGCGCTGGCGCTGCCGACGCCGGCTCCAGGCGAATACTGGAACTTGGCTGTCGTCAGCTGCGAAAGGATAAAATTGGATCGCGTCGTATCGCCTGCCGCCGTCGACGAGCTATAGACCACGAGCTTCGAGGGATCGGAGATCAGCCCGGCGTTCACCGTGAGCCGCCCGGCAAGGCCGGTGATCTGCGAACCGCTGGCGCTGATCGCGCCGGTGTAGGCCGAGCCATTGTCGGTGAACAGCGAGAGCTCCGCGCTGCCGCCGGTCAGCGACGTCGGCAACGCCGTTGTCGTCACCGACGCTGCCGTCAGCGTGGTCAGAGTGGGGTTGTTCTGAGCGGTGATGGCCGAGAGCGAGGTGCCGGAAAACGTCAGCTTGCCGTTCAGCGCCGTATTGAGCTGCGCGATCACGGAGGCGGGGCTGCCTGAGAAATCGATGCCGTACACCTGATCGTTGGGATCGGCGGTCACGCTGTTCGACAGCGGCAGCACGCTGGGATCGTCGACGCGCACGATCGAGATCTGGTGCTGCACGTTGCTGGCATCGGTATAGGTGAGATGCATGACGTTGCCGGAATTCATCCCGGAAACATCGATAGCAGCTGCCTGCGTACCCGCCGTGGGCTGGGTCAACGTGGCCGCCGTCGTCTTGTCGGACAGTGCGCTCGATATCGACGCCGCGAACTGGTCGAGTTGGCTCTGCGCTTCGACCAGTGTTTTGTCGCGCAGTTCGGTATAGGCGGCGATCTTGCCCGACTTGATCCCGCCGCTGGCCGTCAGGTCGATCGATCCGCCGTTGGCAAATGATACGGTGACCGAACCGAGGGTGCTCTTCGACGCGTTGGAATCCCACGCCGTGTTCGGCGTCACCGTTCCCTGTGCATTGAACGACAGCGTGGCAGCTTCCTGGCCGACAAGCTGCACGCCGGAACCGGTGAAGACGGTAATCTGGTTGGCGCCGTTGGTCGTGACGCGGATGTCCATCAGCTCGGACAGCTGCGTGACGTACTGGTCGCGCTGGTCGAGCAATGCTGCGGTAGACGAATCGGTCGATGTGCCGCCGTTCGGATTGGCCGCAAGGTGATTATTGATCGTCGCGATCTGCTTCATCAGATCGTTGGCGGTTTTGACGGAATCGTTGATGCCATTTTCGGCGGCGCCGCGCAGGGTCTGGATGCCTTGCGTCATCGAATTGAGCTGCTGCGTCAGCACCGACGCCGCATTCACCACGCCGATCCGCGCCGACTGGCTGTCGGCGCTGGTGGACAGGGCCTGCACCGCGGTGGTCAGACCGTTGAACGCATCCTCCAGCGTTCCGGTCGAACCGGGATTGCCATACATGCTCTGCAATTGCTGTAGGAAGTTCGATTTCAGCGACGCGTAACCTGCGCCGGAGGTTTCCGTGCGCAGCTGGGCCTGGATGTATTGATCGAGCTCGCGATTGACGCCGACGATACTGACGTTCGCGCCGTACGACCCGGAGTTGCTGGTGACCTGGTCGATCGACTTTCTGACGTAGCCAGGCGTTTCCGCGTTGGCTACGTTCGACGAGACCAGCGCCATCGCGGCCTGGTTGGCGCGCAGGCCGGACATCGCAATGGAGAGTGCGTCGTTGAGACTCATGACAAACTACCGCTCTCGAAGACCACCGCGGGCAAATGCCGCGCGGATTATCGCATCACGTTCAGCAGATCCTGCACCATCGTATTCGCCGTCGTGATGACCTTGGTGTTGGCCGAATAGGCCTGCTGGGTGACGATCAGCTTGGTGAATTCGTTGGCGATGTCGGTGTTCGACGATTCCAGCGAAGCACCGGAGATACTGCCGCCCTTGCCGAACAGCGCCGCGCCGGATTCGTTGGTGACTTCGAACGCGCCGCCATCGATGCGCTTCAGGAAGTCTGCACCGTTGAAGGTGGCGACGCTGACTTCCGCGAGATCGATATTGCGGCCGTTGGAATAGCTGCCGACGACGCGGCCTTCATTGCTGACCGAAACGCTCTTCAGCTGGCCGGCGGCGAAGCCGTCCTGCTGAAGCTGGTTGACCTGGGCATTGCCGTTGGTGTCGGCGAACTGGGTGAGGCCGCCGGTGCCGAATGCCATGGTGACGTTGCCGAGACTGACGCCGCTCACGGTCAGGCCGCTCAGGGTGATCTGACCGATCACCGGCTGCATCTGGCCATTCGATCCGAACTTGAAATCAGTGCCAACGTTCTGCCAGGCAACCGCGCTGCCGGTGGCAGACGGATTGGTTTGATAGAACAAATTCCAGGTATCCGTGCCGCCTGTTGTCGCTGAGGCGACTTTTGCCCAGCGGAACTGCAAACTTACCGGCGCGCCGTTACCGTCATAAGCGGTCGCAGCGCCGCCGCTGATCGATTCGTCCAGGAACGTCTGGTTGTCGCTGCCGATGACCGTACCGGTTCCCGCCGTGCCGCCGCCGCCGCGGAGCGCCGTCACGGTGCCGGAAAATCCAAGCGAGGCGAACGCCGTTGACGATGAGGATGTAAGTGTAAAATCGTTGGCAAGGCCGGTGTTCAGCGTGATGGCACCGGTACTGGATATGCTTGAAGCCGGCGAAGCGTTGCCCGTGAGGCCGTCAATCGTCGTGAGCAGGCTTCCGACTGTCGTGCCCGCAGCTGAGAGATCGATAAAGGTGGTGCCGGCCACCGGCGCTGGCGCAGCACCGCCGTTGTAGAACGATATCGTGTTGGTGGTGGTTGTGCCGCCGTTGGTGACTTTGAGAGTCATGGTGTCGCCAGCGATGAAGCCTGCCGGAAGCGAGTCGGTTCCTGTCGCGCTCAAAAGCTTGGTGTTCGCGCCGATCGCAACCGCCGGGGTCTGGAAGTTTGTTCGCGCGTTGCCGATCGTAGCAGTGTTGGTGAATGCGGACGCTGGCGTGCCAAGCGGTCTCGGATTGGAAACGAAGTCGGCCGACCGCAGCAATTCCGATCCCGGCACCGCGGTGTTGTGCTTCGTCGTCAACGGGTAGCTGGCGAGGTTGGCGCGATAGTCGATCTTGGTGGTCGCCTGCGACGGCAGGAAATCGTTCTGGAAGCGCATGATCTGCGGCACGCTGCCGGCCGGGTTGCCGGTGGTCGGATCGATCTTGACGCCCTCCAGAAAGTAACCGGCGCCGTTGACCAAGTAGCCATTCTTGTCGAGCGAGAAGTCGCCGCGGCGGGTGTAGCGATCTACGCCGTCGAACACCGGCGTGCTGTCGGAGACGCTCGCGGGTTTTTGCACGGCGAAAAAACCGTCGCCGTTGATCGCCATGTAGGTGGATACCGCGGCCGACTGCACCGAGCCTGCGATCGTATTGGTACTGCGCGACCCGGCGCTGACGCTGCCGGCCAGCTGCGAGTTGTTGCCGGTCTGGGGAATGAGATCCATGAAGCTGGTATCGATCCGCTTGAAGGCAGTCGTTTGCGAGTTCGCGATGTTGCCGGAAATGTTTTCCAGGGCGTAGGAATTCGCCTGCAGGCCTGCGACGGACGTGGTGAGAGCGCCGAAAATACCCATTACATCGTCTCCAACTTCGATCCGGGCGGCCTGCCGGTATTTGCCAAAATCACGGCCGCTGTCGGAGGAGATGTCGCAAGCCCCGTGCCAACAGAAATAGATTTGATATTTCAACGACCTAAAGAAAAATCCCGGTTCAAAGACCGGGGCACAATTGCCTAGCGGGGTAATAATTGCCGGGGCAGCACGTCCGCGAAGTGCCGGAGTCAGCCCTTCCGGGCCGCCTGGAAATGATCGATGAAGGCCCGCAAACCGGCCGATGGCAGGCGCTGGCGCGGGTAGTACAGACAGACTCCCGGGAATGGCGGCGTCCAATCATTCACGACCTGCGTGAGGCGCCCCGCCGCAAGATCGTCGGCCGCCGATCGCTGGCTGACATAGGCAACGCCCGCGCCCGCTTTTGCCGCGAGCAGCGTTAGATCAGGGCTTCCCAGCATCAGGCGGCCCGGCGGATTGATCTGGATCTCCTCGCCGTTTCGCTCAAACTCCCAGTACCGGACCGCGCCACTCGGCATCCGCGCATGCAGGCACGCGTGACCGAACAGATCGGCCGGCGCGCGCGGCACGCCGCGGGCCGCGAAATAACCGGGCGTACCAACCACGATGCGCGCCTCCTCGATCCCCAGCGACAGCGAGACCATGTCCTGGGGCACGGCCTCGGCGTGGCGCAGGCCGGCATCAAAGCCGCCGGCGACGATGTCGACCATCCGGCCCTCGCTGATCATATCCACCCGCATGTCGGGATAGGCCGCCATGAAGCTGAGCACGATCGGCAACACCCGCTCGGCGGCGGCCTCCGAGGCGTTCAACCGCAACAGCCCGGCAGGCGTATCGCGAAACCGGTTCACGGCCTCGACGGCGTCGGCGATGTCCCGCAGCGCCGGCCGCACCCGGTCCAGAAAACCCTCGCCGGCTTCGGTCAGCGAAACGCTCCGGGTGGTGCGGTTGAACAGCCGCACGCCGAGCTGCCGCTCAATGCTGGCCACCGCATGGCTCAGCGACGACGGTGAAACGCCGAGTTCAGCCGCGGCGGCGCGAAAGCTGCGATGCGCCGCCACCGCGATCAAGGCGTTCAACTCGTTCAGGGCGAGACCAGCCATTGTGCAAAACCATTCATGACCATGTGCGGCTTTGAACCGATTATCGCATCAATCCGGCGCCATTACATCAGCGGATCAACAGGAGTGACCCATGACCCGCACCGTTCTCATCACCGGCTGTTCCACCGGATTCGGCGAAGCCACCGTCAAATTGTTCGCCGCCCGCGGCTGGAACGTGGTCGCCACCATGCGCAAGCCCGAGGCTGGCGCGGCTCTCGCAACCCTCGGCAATGTGCTGGTGGTAAGGCTCGACGTGCAGGACCAGACCAGCATCGATGCCGCAATCGCCGCGGGCATCGCGCGCTTCGGCCGCATCGATGCGCTGGTCAACAATGCCGGCTTCGGTCTGTTCGGTGTGTTCGAAGCGACCGCCCGCGACAAAATTCAGGAGCAGTTCGATGTCAACGTGTTCGGCGTGATGGATGTGACCCGCGCACTGCTGCCGCACTTCCGCGGCAACAAGTCCGGCGTCATCGTCAACATCAGCTCAGGTGGCGGCGTCTACGCACTGCCAATGACTTCGCTCTACAACGCCTCGAAATTCGCGCTGGAAGGCTTCTCGGAGTCGTTAGCCTACGAACTGGCCGGTCTGGGCATAAGTGTAAAGATCATCGAGCCAGGCGGCGTCGTAAGCACCAACTTCGTCCGGCGCAGCGGAGAAGAAGCCGGCAAAGCCGAGCCTTTGTCCGACTACACTCCGTTCGTCACCGCGATCCACGCGGCCTTCGAGGGCTTGCGCGCCTCGCGTGCCGGTGCCACGAGCGAAGACGTCGCCGAGGCGATCTTCACTGCGGCGACCGATGGCACCGATCAGTTGCGCTATGTCGCCACCGAGAACATCAGGCCGTGGGTCGCTGCCCGACGCGAAACCTCGGAAGCCGAGTACATGGCCTTCATGCGCGCGCGGGTCGCGCCAAAACTGGACTAAGTCTGTCTGCCGCCGTCGGCTAACTTGCCGACGGCGTCGCGGCCTTAAACACCATGGCAAAACCGTCCATGCAGTAGCGCAGGCCGGTAGGCTTCGGGCCGTCGTCGAAGACGTGACCGAGATGGCCGCCGCAGCGGCGGCAATGGATCTCGGTACGGGTCATGCCGAACGTCGAATCCTTGCGCTCGCCAACGGCGTTTTCCAGAGGCTGGTAGAAGCTCGGC
>JAQGKA010000080.1 GCA_028290355.1 Tardiphaga sp.
GGACCGGATTATCCTCGCTCAAGTAGTCATCCAGCCGCTCGGGAAACAAAGTGCTCTGACTGCGGTCATCGCCAACGACAAAGCGCGTCATCGAATCCTCCGGCCAAATCGCAGGAGAATCATATCATAGATGGTGTTTTCACACAGCCTGGACCCATCTCAGACATTGGACGTTTTGGCAAATATCACAGAAGTTCATCCTTGTATGAAGGGTTCTGATCCCGATGTACGGAATTCGCTAACGGCCGTGGCCTCGGTTTCTATCGCGCAGGATTTAGAGGCGCCTTCAGCGCCCATCAAACGCTTCGATCAGCAGCTGATTGGAATTTGCGCTTAGGTTTCAATTTAGCCACCGTTTCTTTTGAGGTGCGTGCTATGCGGGTAATTCGCCGCGCTGGCCGCGGCGGCGTTCGATGGTGATCTCGGCGAGGATCGACATCGCGATCTCCTCGGGCGTGATGGCGCCGAGATCGAGACCGGCCGGCGCCTTGATGCGATCGATGGCTTCAGCAGCGACGCCTTCGGCGACGAGTTTCTCGCGAAGCGCCGCCATTTTGCGGCGGCTGCCGACGAACGCATGATACGCGGCGTCGATCGCCACCGCGGCGCGCAAGGCGGCTTCGTCGCCCTTGCCCTGGGTCGAGACAACGACGAAGCGTCTGGCCTCATTGAGATGAGCGGGCTGGAAGCCGTCGATCAACACATCGGCGTCAGGGGTGACGAACAGATCGGCCGAAGGTGCTGCAACGGTAACGTGATAGCCGAGCTGGCGCGCCTGCGCGGCGAGCGACACCGCGACCGGGCTGGCGCCGAGGATTACCAGCGATGGATGCGGCAGCACCGGTTCGACAAAGATATCCATGGTGCCTTTGCTCGGGCACATATTCTTGGCGAAACGCACACCGTCGCGGCTCTCGCCGGGCGTCACGCCAAGCTCGGCGAGAAGGTTTTCCGGCTGCACCGAGACCATGCGCGGCTCGCCATCGGCGAGCGCCTCGCGCGCAGCCTTAAGCACAGCACCACGCGCGCAGCCGCCGCCGATCCATCCGGCGACGATCGTGCCATCTGGCCGGATGATGGCCTTGGCTCCGGCCTTGGCCGCGGTCACCGACACGGTGCGCACCACGGTTGCGAGAACGAATGCTTCCTCGGCTGCCTTGAGCCGGGCGACGAGGTCCAATACTTCCACATGGGCAGTCATTGGTTCCTCCTTCAGAGCTTAGCCAGATAGGGTTCAAGCTCGGTCAGGCTCTTCAAGGTATTGGCGGGGGCGTAGAGATCGACATGCGGCAGCGCCGCCTTGATGCCCGCGGCCTCCGGTGCATAGCCGTCCCACCCCATCATCGGATTAAGCCAGACGATGCGACGGCAGCGCTTGGCAAGCGTCGCCATTTCGCGCCCGAGCAGCATCGCGTCGCCGGTTTCATAACCGTCGGAAACGATCATGACGCAGGTGCGTGAATGGATCACGCGAGCGGCGTGGCCGCGATTGAAGGTCAGCAGGCACTCGCCGATTTTGGTGCCGCCGCCGGCACCCTGCGCCATGATCGACAGACGATCGAGCGCGCGGGTCGGATCTTTCTCCTTCATCGCGGCGGAGACATGCGCAAGCCTGGTGTGAAACAGGAAGGCTTCGGCCTCGCGGAATTCATCCAGCACGCCGTGGATGAAGCGGACAAACACGCCAGTGTACATGCTCATCGAGCCGGAAGCGTCGAGCAGCACCACGAGGCGCAGCGGCTTGTCCTTGCGCTGCCGCTTCACGAGCTTGATAGGCACGCCGCCATGACTGACGTTGGCATGAATCGTCCGTCGCAGATCAAGCCGGTAGCCGCGCCGACGCGCCAGATCGCGGCGGGTCAGCCGCGTGCGCATCGCCTTCGCCAGCCGTGCCGCGGCAGCATGGGCCTGTTCCACCTGCTCCGGTTCCGCCATTTTCCGAAAATCGACTTCGGTAAGATTGTCGGCGCGCGAGGCGCCCTCCATGCGGCCTTCGCCGCTGCGCTGTTCTGGAGCGTCCTCGACGGAGGGAATTTGGTCGGACACGCTCTCGCTGCCGGGCCGGTCGGCGTCTTTGTTTGTCAGGCTTTTCAGTGAGGGGCTGTTCGCCGCTTTCGTCGACCCCATCGTCAGAGATCGCGATTTCACCCGCCTGCCGAGCCAGAACGCGTCGAAGATGCCGTCGAACTTCTCCCAGTCGGCCTTGCGAGCTGAAAACAGATGCTTGAATGCCGAGCGCAGGAGGCCGGGCTTCTCGGCATAGCCGGCGGCGATCAGCGTGGCGGCGTCCTCGCCTTCCTTCAGGCCGACAGCAAAAGCGTTATCGCGCAAAGTAGCGAGAAACGCGGCGAGTTTTCCGGTGACGAGCCGGGAGACCTCGTTCACATCGTCGAAAGATGAAGGTGCGCCACAGCAGCTCATGCGACCTTCCCCAGCAGCCGTGCCGTGACCTCGGGTTTGAAGCGCGCTTTGTCCTCGTGCGTCTTGAGCAGGCACATCAATGTTTCGTGTACGATTTCCGGCCGATCGTGGAGGTCGCGGATGTCGAGCCCGACCAATGCTGCGGCCCAGTCAAGCGTCTCGGCGACGCCCGGCACCTTCCGAAGATCTTCCTTGCGGATATTCTCCACCATCCCTGCGATCTGCAGCGCCAGCGACGGTCCGGCGCCATTGATCCGCGCCATGATGATGCGCGCTTCGCGATCGACGTCGGGATAATCGACGTAATGATAGAGGCAACGACGTCGCAACGCGTCGGACAGTTCGCGGGTGCCGTTCGAGGTCAGGATCACATGCGGGATCGTTATCGCCGAGATCGTTCCCAGTTCGGGAATCGACACCTGGAAATCGGACAGCAACTCCAGCAGGAACGCCTCGAACTCGTCGTCGGCGCGGTCGATTTCGTCGATCAGCAACACCGGCGGCTTGCTGCGCCGTATCGCAGCCAGCAACGGTCGCTCAAGCAGATACTTTTCCGAAAAGATTTGATCCTCAATGTCATCAGCGCTCGCGCCACGATGCGCCTGGATCGCCAGCAACTGTCGCTGGTAATTCCATTCGTAGAGCGCGGCGGATTGATCGAGGCCTTCATAGCACTGCAGGCGGATCAGCTTGGTCGCATGAACCGACGCCAGCGCTTTGGCGACCTCGGTCTTGCCGACGCCCGCCGCGCCTTCCAGCAACAGCGGACGCTTGAGCAACTGCATCAACGAGATCGCAGTGGCAAGCTCGCCATCGGCGATATAGCCGACGGCGGCCAGCCGTTCCGCGATCTGGTCACGATCCTTCATTATGCCGCAAAGACCCCGAGGTTTTTCGCCGCCCGCCAGTTACGCCAGAAGTCGTGCGGCATCTGGATGTGCGTTGAGCCGAGGAACGAGAAGGCGTCATTGACGGCGTTGGAGAATGCCGGCACGCCGCCGACATTCGGGCTTTCGCCGACGCCCTTGGCGCCGATCGGATGATGCGGCGACGGGGTGACGGTGAAGTCGGTCTCCCAATGCGGCGTCTCCACCGCGGTCGGCATGAAGAAATCCATGAACGATCCGGTCACCACGTTGCCGGTCTCGTCGTAGCGGATCTCCTGGCCCATCGCGATGGCGAAGGCTTCGGTGAGGCCGCCATGCACTTGGCCCTCGATGATCATCGGATTGATGCGCGTGCCGCAATCGTCGAGCGCGTAGAAGCGCCTGATCTTGTAGACGCCGGTATCGACGTCGATGTTCATCACGCAGATATAGGCGCCGAACGGATAGGTCATGTTGGGCGGATCGTAATAGCTCACCGCTTCGAGGCCTGGCTCCATGCCCGGAGGCACCGAATTATAGGCCGCCCAGCAGATGTCCTTCATCGACATCGTCTTTTCCGGCAGGCCCTTAACGCGGAAGCCGTCGATATCCCATTCGAGATCTCCCTCGTGGACCTCCAGCTTGTAGGCGGCGATCATCTGCGCCTTGGCCTTGATCTTGCGCGCGGCCATGGCGATGGCGGCGCCCGCCACGGGCGTCGAACGCGAGCCATAGGTGCCGAGCCCGTAGGGCGCGGTATCGGTATTGCCTTCCTCGACCATGATGTCGTCGGCCGGAATGCCGATCTCGGTGGCGATGATCTGCGCCCAGGTGGTCTCATGACCCTGGCCCTGGCTCTTGGTGCCGACGCGGGCAATCCCGGCGCCGGTCGGATGCAGCCGGATCTCGCAAGAATCGAACATCGCGATGCCGAGGATGTCGCAATTCTTCGACGGGCCGGCGCCGACGATCTCGGTGAAGAAGGAGAGGCCGACGCCCATGATCTCGCGGGTCTCGCCGCGCTTGAACGCTTCGCGTTGCCCCGCTTGCTCCTTGCGCAGGCCGGCATAGTCGACGGTTTCCATCATCTTGCGCATGGCGGTGTGGTAATCGCCGGAATCGTATTCCCAACCGAGCGCGGAGTGATACGGGAACTGCTCTGCTTTGATGAAGTTCTTCAGCCGCAATTCGGCGGGGTCCATGCCGAGCTTCTGGGCGAGGATGTCCATGCCCCGCTCGATGCAATAGGCCGCTTCCGTCACCCGGAACGAGCAGCGATAGGCGACTCCGCCGGGCGCCTTGTTGGTGTAGACGCCGTCAACCGATAAATGCGCCGTCGGGAAATCATAGGAACCAGTGACGATGTTAAAGAAGCCGGCCGGCCATTTCGATGGGTCGGCGCAGGCGTCGAACGCGCCGTGATCGGCGAGCACATGCACGCGCAGGCCGGTGACCTTGCCTTCCTTGGTCGCCGCGATCTCGGTGGTCATGTGGTAGTCGCGCGCAAACGACGTCGCGGTCAGATTTTCGATACGATCCTCGACCCATTTGACCGGCTTGCCGGTCACGATCGAAGCCAGCGCGGCGCAGATATAGCCCGGATAGGCGCCGACCTTGTTGCCGAAGCCGCCGCCGATGTCGGGCGCGATGACATGGATCTTGTGTTCGGGAATCTTGGCGATCAGCGCCACCACGGTGCGGATCACATGCGGCGCCTGGAAGGTGCCCCAGATCGTCAGTTCGCCCTTGATCTTGTCAAACGAGCAGACGCACTGGCAGGTTTCCAGCGGCGACGGATGGGTGCGGTGATAGGAGATCATCTCCTTGACCGTCACCTCGGCCTTGCGGAAAGCGACGTCGGTCAGGTCCTTGTCGCCCACCGTCCACTCGAAGATGTGGTTGTGGTGCTTGCGCGGGCCGTGCGCGCCCGAGGTCTTGCCGGCGAGATCCTCGCGCAGCACCGGCGCGTCCGCATCCATCGC
>JAQGKA010000092.1 GCA_028290355.1 Tardiphaga sp.
CCGGCACGCCCGGCTACTTTGTCCTCGGTTGCGCCCATGCGGTGCTGTTCTGGGCCTCGGTGTCGTTCCTGACGCCGCTGGTGCTGGTGGTCGGCCTGCTCAACGGCCGCCGCCAGTTGCTGCACGACCTCGTGCTGGGCACCGTGGTGGTCAACAATTCGGCCCGCACCCAGATGGCGCAGCCGGCCGGAAGAACTTTTTGACAAAGGAGCTAGCGGATTGGCCATCAGCCCGGGCTCATGGATTGACCATTAGCCGGGCTAATGGATTGACCGTTCGCCCCGGTGGCGCGATGCTATACTGCAACTGCTTCGGAGACTGACCAGATCCGTGACCCAGCATTCGCGCGACACTCCGCAATTCTACCTGACGGCGCCGTCGCCGTGCCCCTATCTGCCGGGCCGACACGAACGCAAGGTGTTCACCCATCTGGTCGGCGACAAGGCCGGCGATCTCAACGACCTTCTGACCCATGGCGGCTTCCGGCGCAGCCAGTCGATCGCCTACCGTCCCGCCTGTGACCAGTGCCGCGCCTGCGTCTCGGTTCGCGTCATCGCCAACGAATTCCGGCCGTCGCGAAACTTCAAGAAAGTCCTCGCGCGCAATGCCGATATCATCGGCGAGCAGCGCAACGCCGTGCCGACGTCTGAGCAATATTCGGTATTCCGCGCCTATCTGGATCAGCGCCATCGCCATGGCGGCATGGCGGACATGACCGTGCTCGACTACGCGATGATGGTGGAAGACAGCCATGTCGAAACCCGTATCATCGAATACCGCCGACGCGGTCCCGATAGCGGCATCACCGGTCGCGGCGAGGATCTGGTCGCGGTGGCGCTGACCGACGTGCTGTCGGACGGGCTGTCGATGGTCTATTCGTTCTTCGAGCCGGGGGAAGAGAGCCGCTCGCTCGGCACCTTCATGATCCTCGATCACATTGCCCGCGCGCGCAGGCTCGGCCTGCCCTACGTCTATCTCGGCTACTGGATCGAAGGCTCCAAGAAGATGGACTACAAGGGCCGCTACCTGCCGCAGCAGCGCCTGGCACCGAGCGGATGGCTCCGCGTCGACGCCGCGGGGGAGACCGCGACGGAGCCGCAGGATTAAGCCGTAAACCCATCAATGCGCCGATCGGACTGATTGTCCGGGTCCGCTTTGCCCCGATACGGTTGAAAAGTCGAAAATCGTGGACCCTGCAACCTCCGTGGAGGCAAGTTGTGCAACCGGAGGCAAATCTCGACGATATGCAATCAAAGAACCAGTATTGCCCCTGAAGCCAGCAGCAACACGAGAACGACCTTGCGAAAGGTTGCTTCATTCAGGCGTCCGTAAAGCTTCAGTCCGACCCATGTACCAGCAAACAAGGCGGGCAAGCCGACGATAAATAGCTTGATCGTTTCCATTGTGATCGCGCCTTTGGCTCCAAGCCAAAGAGCACTCATGACAAATATGGCGACCGCTACTGGCTGGAAGACAGCGCGTTGAACATCCTTAGGCCACCCACGCAGCCCGCACCACAGTGTGACGAGAATGCCGGCGAGGCCCGTCATACCGCCGAGTATGCCATTCAGAAAACCAACACTCGCATCAGACGCAGCGCCTGCGCTTTTGATAGGTCCCATGGTCGGACGAAACAGAGCGTAGAGGCTATATAAAACGAGAAAAACACCGACGCTGACTTTGACATGTTGCGGATTCGCCCACGTTAGAAGGGTCACCCCGAGGGGCACGCCGATCGCTGCTCCGACAATGAATGGCCAGAGCCTCCTCCAATCAAGCGCATGCCGAAGCTTCCATACAGAATACCCCTGTACAATGAGGCCAAACGCTATGATGAGCGACGCAGTCTGCAAGGGAGTAAGAATGTAGAGCCAGATGGAAGCGACAACGAGCCCAAAGGCGAAGCCGGAAAGGCCCGCGACAAGGGCGCCAGCAAAAGTCGCGAAGAGGAAAACCGGAAGTTCGGGAGATATTACATCCATGTGCTCGCTCCAAAACAAGAGTGGGTAGAATGGCCCGCGACTTGAGCGCTCAAGGACGGCGTGATAAGATTTGCATCTCGGGTTATCGACAACCGCCCGATGAGCTTCCGCAGCGAAGCGTTGTCTCGCTCCATTATGGAGGTGAGACATGTCTTACGGCAGCGCGACTCGCACATCGATAATTTCCCCCCAATCAGCATCACTTCCTCACATCAGGCGGCCTTGGCAGTTCGCGCTTGAATGGTTGACCGAAATTACTCAGTATTACGAGCGATCGAGCCAGTATCGAGAACTTCTCGAACTTGACGATCGGCTCCTCGCCGATATCGGTCTATCGAGGCACCAAATCGGCGCAGATGCCCTCAAGTCCTCTCAGACGTTCCTAACAATGTGGCACGTCCACAGATGACGGCCTTCACTTCGACAAGACTCCGGCCAGACATTCATTACCTATACGCAGCACGGGCACTTCGCGGATTCGGCGATGGCTTCGCCATCATCATTCTGCCCGTGTATCTTTTGGCCATCGGGCTCTCCCCCCAGCTAGTCGGAATCGTCGCGAGCGCTTCTTTAGTCGGTACCGCGGCGTTGACGTTACTCGTTGGGTTCGTTGCGCCCCGCTATGATCTGAGAAATCTGTTTCTTGCCGGAGCCGGACTGACCATTATTACAGGGCTTGCCTTTCCGACGGTCGATACCTTTGCGCCGGTCTTGTTCGTCGCGTTTATAGGAACCATCAACCTTTCGGCGGGCGACCTTGGGATGTTGATCCCCCTTGAGCATGCACTGCTGACGCAGGAAACGGCCGATCGGAATCGTACCCGCGTTTTCGCGCGCTATAGCCTGATTGGCTCACTGACGGCCGCTGCCGGATCGCTTGCAGCAGCCCTGCCAGAGTTCTTAACTGCGAGGGCGGTTGCTGAAGTCACCGCCCTTCGGATGATGTTCTACGCCTATGCGACGCTTGGACTATTGGCTGCGTTTCTTTACAGCCGCCTGCCGCAAGATCATATCCGCGCGGCAACTCGTCCAAAATCGGCACTCGGGCCGTCCCGCAAGATTGTCTACAAGCTGGCCGCGCTGTTCAGCCTTGACGCTTTTGCCGGTGGTTTCGTTGTTCAGTCCCTGCTTGCCCTATGGCTTTTCCAGCAGTTTGATCTGTCGCTCGGTGCCGCAAGCGCGTTCTTCTTTTGCTCCAGTCTGTTGAGCGCCATCTCCTTTCCAGTCGCGGCCTGGCTCTCCAGGCGCATCGGGCTCGTCAACACCATGGTGTTCACCCACATTCCATCGAGCATCTGCCTGATCGCTGTTGCGTTCTCATCAAACCTCACGGTCGTTCTCATTCTTTTGCTGATCCGGTCGGCCCTGTCGCAGATGGACGTGCCGACCCGGTCGTCCTACGTAATGGCTGTCGTTACGCCTATTGAGCGAACCGCAGCGGCAAGTATCACGGCGGTGCCGCGCAGCCTGGCCTCTTCTATAAGCCCCGCGATCGCCGGCTTCATGCTCGCGGGGCCGTTTTCAGCTTTGCCGCTGGTGGTCTGCGGATGCCTGAAAATCATCTACGACGTGACCCTGCTCGGGATGTTCCGGAACACGAAACCTCCGGAAGAGTCATGATGCCGAAACCAACTCGTTTGAGCAGCAGCACCGGTCAACTCTTGGCAATGGCCGTCTTCTCCAGAGCAGCGCGAATGCCCCGCGCAAGCTTGATAGCGTCGTCATTTGCCCAGAAGTGAATGAAGAACAGCCGCGGCTGCTCGCCCAGCATGTGGCTGTGGATAGCCGTCACTTCGATGTCGTTCGCCCGCAATGCACGGATCAACGGATTGACCTCATCTCCTGTGACCAGAAAGTCACCGGTAATCGCAGCCTTTCCGTTGCCGGTAGGTTGGAAGTTGATTGCGTTTGCACCGCCCAGCGGTCCGGTGACCTTGAGCCCCATCTCCATGATCGGGTCGCGGCGCGGTACGCCGAACTGATACACTCCGCCATTCGCTGTCCCTTTGACGCCGATGATCTCATCGAGCTTCGTAGTATCGAGGTCAATCGCGGGCGGAGGCGATGGATTGGCTGCTGGAGGATCGAACGGCGTGTTGCTGCTGGCCAAAGCCGAGCGGATGACAGTTGCCATCTTCTGCGGATCGCCATGCCCACCGACATGCATGTAAAACGTTGCGGGCGAGGCGCGAAGAATGTGGTTGTGGATGGCCGTGATATCGAGACCGCCGTCGAGCAGCTTGGTCATGACGGGTGTGATTTCGGTTTCGAGAAGCACAAGGTCGCCCATCAACAACGCTTCGCCCCCCATTGGGGCAAATGCAACCCAGCCGCCTAGTGCGAGAGCTGGTTTGATGGCCACGCCCTCAAGCGTGACCTTCAGGTCGGAGCGCGGCAGGCCGTATCGGTGCACATCACCCGACACCACTGCCGACTTTCCAAGGGCAGCGTCTACCTTCTTCCAGTCGATATCGGCGGCCTGCGCAAACGCCGGCATGGCTGCAGCCAGCAACATCACGGGTGCAAGTCTTGTCCTCATGTTGAACTTCCTTTTTCTTTCGCCCCAATTCACGGGTCGAGCAGCTTGGCCTCAATGTTCTCGAACCAGGTGATGCTGTCTGACTTGGTCCAAAGGCCTACCTTCCCCGCGCGGGTGAAGGTGTTGTCATTCGCCGTAAAGAGTTCCTGGCCGTCGAACGAGACCGTGAAACGATCCCCTTTTGCGACGATGCCAAGCACGTGCCACACTTTCGAGGATACTTTTGTATTGGCGCCCGCCAGCATTTCCCGCCTGCCGCCGACGACACGATAGAATCGCACATTGTCTTCCAGAGCATTTGCCCGCACGACGTAGTAGTCGTCGGCCGATGTCAGCCGGATGACGATGCCGCCTGCCTGATCGACTTTTCCTGCAACCGGCATAAAGCGCGTTGATACATCGACATCGCGCCCGGAGAACTGGCGGTAGATTGCGAGAGGAAAGTGATTGTCCGTTATATCCGTGGAGGTCTGCGCCAGCGCCTGAATAGCGTCGCTTCGAACGATTGACCATTCGCTTGACTTACCGTCACCGGTCTTCGCGAATTCGAAGTCGTCCAAACCTCTCGACACTTCAAATTTGATCATATCCGCTGAGCCTCGCGATGCCATCGGACCGCACATGGCCAAAGCAAGCCACGCCACACCCCAATAATGTAGAGCTTGCGCCTTCACGACTTCCCACGGGATACAGCCGGCTTTGCCAACCCTTGTGTTTTGAGCCTCCAAAACACAGGGCCGAGCATCCAGGAAAGGGCGGGCCATTGGCGCGACCTACCACCGTTCAAAAGTGTTGGGAGAGTTTGAGAGAGTAAGTACCTGCTTCCGTCCATGCGCAAATCTCCTCGACAAGTCGAGTGCTGCGCAGTGCTTGGACCGAAGTCTCAAGGGGAGACTGCAGTTTCCCCTGTGGCAATTTTAATTTGCGTTCGCTGCAAAGGCAATAGGAACGATGGAGTAACGCGTCATTGAAGTATGCAGCGCACCATCACGAAGTCATGCGGCAAACGCTGCGAAGACGGCTCGGATTCCGAGGACTTCACAGCGCCAAAATTCGTTTCAAACGATTGCACGCCCTTAATCGGCAGCGCTAATGTGGCTTCCTCTTCACCAAGCCACAAAGGCCAGTCCCCTTCACCAAAGTCTGGTGGCATCATCTGCAGCTGCCTTAAATTTCAATCCTCAGCCGAACAAGGTGTCGTACAGCAGCTTGCAGTTCAGGATCACGATGATGCCGGCGACAATCCATGCCGCCGTGGCGACCGACCGCGAAATCACGAAGTCACCCATCTTTCGCCGATCCGAGACAAACCGCACCAGCGGGATGACCGCAAACGGCAGCTGCATCGACAGGATGACCTGACTGAAGACGAGGAGCTGTCCGGTGCCGCGTTCGCCATAGAGCGCGGTGACGACCACGACCGGAACGATCGCGATGCCGCGCGTCACGAGCCGGCGCGCCCAGTTCGGCAAGCGCAGCCGGAGAAAGCCCTCCATCACGATCTGGCCGGCCAGCGTTGCTGTGACCGTCGAGTTGAGACCGGATGCAAGCAGCGCGATCGCGAAGAGCGTCGATGCGATACCGAGACCGAGCAACGGCGACAACAACTCGTAAGCCTGACTGATCTCGGCCACATCGGCATGACCTGACGTATGGAACGTCGCGGCGGCGACGATGAGGATCGCCGCGTTGATGAACAGCGCCAGCATCAGCGCGATGGTGCTGTCCGTCGTCGCCCACTTGATGGCGTCGCGGCGGCCCTCATCGGTGCGCGGATAGGCACGGGTCTGCACGATCGATGAATGCAGGTAGAGGTTATGCGGCATCACGGTTGCGCCGATGATGCCGATCGCAATGTAGAGCATTTCGGGATTGGTCACGATCGCGGTGGACGGCAGGAAGCCACCCAGCATCGCAGCCACGGGCGGCGCCGCAGCGACAATCTGAACCGTGAAACAGATCGCAATGACGATGAGCAGCGCGATCACGAAGGCTTCGAGAAAACGGAAACCCTTGTTCATCAACAGCAGCAGCAGAAAGGCATCCAGCGCGGTGATGACCGCGCCCCCGATCAGCGGAATGCCGAACAGCAGCTGCAGCGCAATCGCGGTACCGATCACCTCCGCGAGATCGCAGGCGATGATCGCCGTTTCGCAGGCCAGCCACAGCATGATGTTGACCGGCCGGGAAAAGCTGTCGCGGCAGGCCTGCGCCAGGTCGCGGTCGGTGACGATGCCCAGACGCGCGGCCAGTGCCTGCAGCAGGATCGCCATCACATTCGACAGCAGGATCACCGAGAGCAGCGTGTAGCCGAACTTCGAGCCACCCGCGAGATCGGTCGCCCAGTTGCCGGGGTCCATGTAGCCGACCGAGACCATGTAACCCGGTCCGGCGAACGCCAGCAGCCGGCGAAACCAATGGCCACCGATCGGAACCGGGATCGACGAGTTGACTTCCGAAAGACTGCGCCGGAAATCCCCGCCAAGGCCGGAGCGCCAGCCGGGCGCGTCTGGAACGCTGACCGGGATCGGAGACGTTGACGGATCAGGCGAGGTTTTCGGCGAAAATGCATCCATTAGAGCTGCATAGAGCAATCGCCCGCTTGTTGCAACTAATTTGCAACTGCATCTGAGCGCTTATGAGCCATTCGGCAAACGGGTGGCTGAAACGGCATCCGGCTTCCATGGTGGTGACGAACAAGGAAATCCCATGTCCCAAGGCTCCATTGAACGGCTACCTGACACCTTCAACCGCCTCGCCTGGTCGAACCTCGCAGCACAGTCGGCCGAGCAGATCGCGCTGGCGGCGGCGCCGATCGTGGCGGTGCTGCTGCTCGGCGTCGGCGAAGGCCAGACCGGGCTGCTGCAGACCGCGCTGACGCTGCCCTTTGTGTTGTTCGCGATCCCTGCGGGACTGCTGGCCGACCGCATCTCGCGGCGGGCGCTGATGGCCTCGGCGGAAGCGTTGCGGGCCGCAGCGTTGCTGATGATCCTGGCGCTGATCTGGTTCGGCGTGCTGACCCTGCCGCTGCTGGCGCTGCTCGGCTTTGTCGCGGTGTGCGGCACTGTGGTCTACAGCGTCGCGGCACCATCGCTGGTGCCGTCTCTCGTGCCGTCGCAATTGTTGTCCGCCGCCAATGCGCGGATCGAACTGGCGCGCACCGTCGCCTTTGCCAGCGGGCCGGCGCTTGGCGGCGTGCTGGTCGGATTTGTCGGCGCAGCACCGGCGTTCGGATGTGCCGCGGCACTGTCGATCATCGCGGTGGTGCTGCTATCGGGAATCTATGAGCCCGCGCGTAAACCTGTACAGCGCAGGCGGCCGATGCAGGACCTCGCGGAGGGACTGGCCTTTGTGGCGCAGCATCCACTGCTGCGGCCGGTGTTCGTGACGCAGCTCATCTTCAGCGCGGCATCGTTTCTGGTCCTCGCGGTGTTCGTGCCGTATGCCGTGAGACACCTTGGCCTCAGCGCTTCAGGCGTCGGCGCGACGCTGGCGATGTATGGCGTCGGCATGGTGGTCGGCGCGCTGCTGGCGACGCGGGTGATGAAGCGCCTGCCGTTCGGCACCGTGATCGCGCTCGGGCCTGTCACCGGCTTTGTGGCATCGATGGTGATGGCACTGACGACATTCATCCCCTCGCCGTTGCTTGCAGGCCTGAGCTTCTTCCTGCTCGGCGTCGGCCCGATCATCTGGGTGATATCAACCGTGACCTTGCGGCAATCGGTGACGCCGCCGAGCCTGCTCGGGCGGGTCTCGGCGATCAACATTCTGAGCTATGGTGCCCGCCCGATCGGCACCGGCATCGCGGCGCTGGTCGGCGGGCTCTACAATGCGGAAGCCTGCCTGTATCTCGCGGTAGCCGGCTTCGCCTGGCAGGCGGTCGTCATCCTGATGTCCCCCGCGGTGGCGCTGGAGGCGCAGCCGGAGATGGTCGGCGACCCCGCACAAGCCTGACAGGTCTTGCGGCAAAACCGAGGCAAATACCTCCGCCGGAACTCGCGGAATTCGGTTCCCCCAGTCATTCCAACCTTTTCAGGCCGATTTATATGATGTACATCATCCTTTAAATCTTGAGGCTGAATGATGACCGACCGGACCATCGACACCGTCGCCGACACCGTACCACAGCAGACGTCGTCCACGGCGCTGCAGATCGCGGTACTTGCGGCGCTGGCATCGATCGGCACGCTGGCGACCAACATCCTGCTGCCATCGCTGCCGCAGATGGCGGTGTCGCTGAAGGTGACGACGCCGGCGGTGACCGCGTCGATCACGGTATTCCTGCTGGTATTCGCGCTCGGGCAACTTCTGGTCGGCCCGATCTCGGATCGCTACGGCCGCCGCATTCCAGTGCTCGCCGGCTTTGCGGTGTTCATCGCCGGCAGCATCTGGTGCGGCGTTGCCACCGACCTGCCGACGCTGCTGATCGGCCGCGCGATCCAGGCCGCCGGCGCCTGCTCCACTTCGGTGCTGTCGCGCGCCATCGCCCGCGACCTGTTCACCGGCCCGGCACTGGCGCGCGCGCTGACGCTGGTGATGATCGCGATGGCGGCGGCGCCCGGCTTCTCGCCACTGCTCGGCGGCGGGCTGGATTACTACTTCGGCTGGCGCGCCGATTTTGTCTTTGTCGGCGTGTTCGCGCTGCTGTCGGCCGTGGCGTTCGCGCTGGTGCTCGGCGAGACTCATAACTCGACGCGGATCCCGCTCAATCCGCTGGCGATCGGCAAGACCTATGTCAAGCTCTCCGCGAACCGCCACTTCCTGGTGCCGGCAGCGACCGTCGCACTGATCATGGGCGGGCTGTTCTCGATGTTCTCGGCGGCGCCGCGGATCCTGATCGAAGGCTTTGCGTTCACCCCGATCATGCTCGGGCTGTTTTTTGCCGGCAGCGTGGTGATGGTGTTCGGCTCGGGCATGCTGGCGGCACGGCTGGCGCCGCGCATCGGGCTCGACCGTGCGATCCGCATCGGACTGTGGCTGGCCTGCGCCGGCAGCCTCGCGGTGCTGGCTGTCGCGTATTTCAACGGCAGCGTGGTCAGCTTTATCGGTGCGGTCTGTGTGTTCCTGCTCGGAATGGGCGTGGTCAATCCGCTCGGTACCGCGCAGACACTGTCGCCATTCGGCACCCATGCCGGTGCGGCGTCCGCGCTGCTCGGCTTCTGGCAGATGATGGGCGCCGCGCTCGGCGTGCTGCTGGCATCGACCATCGTGCCGCAAGCGATACTGGCGCTCGGCCTCGTACTGGTGCTGGCCTCGCTGCTGGCGCTGGTGCTGTACACGATGCGGGCGAAAGCGAACTAACCTCCGCGATCGATCAATGCGCGTTCAACCGCACCCGTGCTGACACCTCGATCGCGTTTTCCCTGCGCTCGCTGTAGCGATCGGTGAGATAGACCGAGGCGTCGCGCGTCAACAGCGTGAACTTGACCAGTTCTTCCATGACATCGACGACGCGGTCGTAATACGCCGAGGGCTTCATACGGCCGTCGTCGTCAAACTGCTCATTGGCCTTTGCGACGGAGGACTGGTTGGGGATCGTGATCATCCGCATCCAGCGGCCGAGCACGCGCAGCTGGTTGATGGCGTTGAAGGATTGCGAGCCACCGCTGACCTGCATCACCGCCAGCGTCTTGCCCTGCGTCGGCCGGACCGCGCCGAGCGCCAGCGGAATCCAGTCAATCTGCGCCTTCATGATCCCGGTCATGGCACCGTGCCGCTCCGGGCTCGACCACACCTGGCCTTCCGACCATGCGGAGAGCGCGCGCAGCTCCTGCACCTTGGGATGGTCCACTGGTGCGTCATCCGGCAGCGGCAGACCGGACGGATTAAATATCCTGGTTTCCGCGCCCAAGGCATCCAGCAGCCGCGCGGCTTCCTGCGTCAGCAGCCGGCTGAACGAGCGCTCGCGCAGCGAACCATAGAGCAGCAGGATGCGCGGGCGATGCGACGACAGCAGCGGACGCAGCGTGGCCATGTCGGGGATCGCGAAACAATCGCGATCGATATTCGGAAGATCATCCATGCGCGGGCGCCGGTCGGGTGACCACCTCGCCGTCTTCCTTGACGAAGGAGTCGACGGGATGCGCCAGCAGATCGAACACGAGTTCAGATGGTCGGCACAGTCGCGTCCCCTTCGGTGTCTCGACGATCGGCCGGTTGATCAGGATCGGATGCGCCAGCATGAAGCCGATCAGTTCATCGTCGCTCCATTTGACATCGCCGAGGCCAAGCTCGGCATAGGGCGTCCCCTTCTCGCGCAGCAGCGCGCGCACCGAGATCCCCATCGCCTTGGTGAGTTCTAGCAGCCGCGCGCGGTCCGGCGGCGTCTTCAGATATTCGATCACGACAGGCGTCTCGCCGCTGGCCTCGATGATCGCCAGCGTGTTGCGCGAGGTGCCGCAGTCGGGGTTGTGATAGATCGTGACGGTCATGTCCTGGCCTCCTTGATGACGGCAACTTCTTCTTCACGCAGCAGCCAGCCCATCAGCGCCAGCGCAAGCAGGGCGCCGCCACATTCCGCGGCGACGAAGCCTGGCACGTCCTGCATGCGGATGCCGGAAAACGTGTTGCTCAGCGACCGTGCCATCGCCACCGCCGGATTGGCAAATGAGGTCGATGCGGTGAACCAGTAGGCTGCGGTGATGTAGAGCCCGACCAGCGCCGGCAGCGATGCGCGGGCAAAGCGCTGCCCGGCAAGGATGATGGCGATCAGGCCGAACGTCGCGACGGCTTCGGCCAGCCATTGCGCGTGGCCGCTACGGATTTTCAGCGAAGCCTGCAGCAACGGCAGCTCGAACATCGCATGCGCGATCATCGTGCCGGCAATGCCGCCTGCTATCTGCACCACGGCGTAAAGCAGCGCCTCGCGTAATGGTAGTTCGCGCCTGAGCGCGAATATCAGCGTTACCGCCGGATTGAAATGTGCGCCGGATATCGGCCCCAGCATGCTGATCAGCACGACCAGCATCGCGCCGGTGGCGATGGTGTTGCCGAGCAGCGCCAGCGCCACATCCCTGGTGAGGTTTTCCGCCATGATGCCGGAGCCGACCACGGTGGCGACGAGCAGCGCGGTGCCCAGCGCCTCAGCGACCAGACGGCGTCGGAGGTCAAACGCGGACACGGGCGCGCGTCTTCTTGGCCGGCACGCAACGCGGCGTGAGGCTTACGACCAAAGGCGCGCACAGGTCGGCGCGGCCGCCGCAGCAATCTTCCAACAGGAACTGCACCACGCCGCCGAGCCGCGCGAGATCGGCGCGGTAGACGATCGAACGGCTTTTGCGCTCGCTGATCACCAGGCCGGCGCGCGCCAGGATCGCCAGATGCGACGACATGGTATTCTGCGGCACGGCCAGCGCCTTCGCGATCTCGCCGGCAGCAAGGCCTTCCGGCTCGTGCTTCACCAGCAGCCGGAACACATCGAGCCGGGTCGATTGCGCCAGCGCGGCAAAGGAGAGGATGGCGGCTTCTGATTCCATATATCGAGAATTATCGATATATGATTTAGCTGTCAACCTGATCTGAGTCGGACCACAGGAATTACCACCGAATGAGCCAGCGTCAACTTCCCATCATCCTCGCTCTGGGCACCACGCAGACCCTGGCCTGGGCTTCCAGCTACTATCTCCCCGCCATCCTCGCCGATCCCATCGCCCATGATCTCGGCATCTCCAGCAACTGGCTGTTCGCGGCGTTCTCGGCGTCGCTGGTGATCTCCGCTTTGCTCGGCCCGCGCGTCGGTCGCCAGATCGATCTGTTCGGCGGCCGGCAGATCCTGTCGGCGTCCAACCTGATTCTGGCGGCGGGATTGACGGTGCTCGGCTTCGCCTATTCGATCCCGATTCTGATCGGCGCCTGGCTGCTGCTGGGCGTCGGCATGGGATTCGGCCTCTATGACGCCGCCTTCGGGGCGCTCGGACGCATCTATGGCAACAAAGCGCGCCGGGCGATCACCGGCATCACACTGCTGGCCGGCTTCGCCAGCACCATCGGCTGGCCGCTGACCGCCTGGGGGCTGGAGACGATCGGCTGGCGCAACACCTGCTTTGCCTGGGCCGCCGCGCATATCGTGATCGGGCTGCCGCTGAACCTGATCTTCCTGCCGTCGGTGACAGGGGCCAAGGCTGCCGCCGTCGCCGCGGTGAAGCCGAACCTGCCCGTCGATCGCACCATGATCCTGCTGGCCTTTGCCTTTGCCGCGGCCTGGAGCGTCACCGGCGCGATGGCGGCGCATCTGCCGCGCATCCTGGAAGCGGCCGGCGCCACCAGCCTGCAGGCGATCACCGCCGGCGCGCTGATCGGCCCGGCGCAGGTGTTCGCGCGGATTCTCGAGGCGAGCTTTCTGAGCCGCTATCATCCGCTGCTGTCGACGCGGCTGGCATGCCTGACCCATCCGATCGGCGCCGGCATTCTCGCGCTGGCGGGTGGCGGCGCCGCAGGCGTGTTCGCGGTTTTTCACGGCACCGGCAACGGCATCCTGACCATCGCGCGCGGCACGCTGCCGCTCGCCATCTTCGGCCCCGAAAATTATGGCTATCGCCTCGGGTTACTCGGCGCGCCGGCGCGAATGGCGCAGGCGGCGGCGCCTTTGGCGTTCGGCCTGCTGATCGATGTCATCGGCAGCCGCGTGTTGATCGTATCGTCGGCCCTGAGCCTGTCTGCCCTGCTCGCACTGTCCCTGCTGCGCAGGGCGCCGCCGGTGGTGACGCCGGTCGTGGCGGAGCGCGAAAGCCAGCCCGCAGAACTCTAGCCCGCCAGATAGCGCTCGTATTTTCCGGCCACGACCTCGTCTGCGGCGATGTCGGGATCGAGCGTGTGCAGATCCTGCGCCTGGCCGATGCCGCGCAAAGCAAAGCGGCCGGTGGAGACGAAATACTTTCGGCCGGCGGCGTCGAGGCCGGACTGAAACGCAGTCGAGACCAGCAGCTCGCGATCGACCGATGAGCACATCGAGGCGATGCGGCTGACTTCGTTGACCG
>JAQGKA010000094.1 GCA_028290355.1 Tardiphaga sp.
TGATGATCGATCCGTCCTTGCGTTCGATCATGTCGGGCACGACCATGCTGGTCAGCCAGTTGTTGGCGACGATGTTGTTGTCGAGAATTTTGCGGAACTGATCGTCGGAAATGCCGGCCAGCGGACCGTAATACGGATTCGACGCGGCGTTGCAGACCAGCACGTCGATCTTGCCGAAGGCGCGCTTGCTCTCATCGACGAGGTTCTGCAGGTTTTCCTTGCTGGAAATATTCGCCGCGATGGCGACAGCCGTGCCCTTGCCGAATTTTTCGTTGATCTCCTTCGCCACCTCGTCGCAGACATCCTGCTTGCGCGACGAAATCACCACCTTGGCGCCGTGCTCCGCCATGCGCTCAGCGATGGCGCGGCCGATGCCGCGCGTCGAGCCGGTGATGACGGCAACTTTTCCAGTCATGTCGAACAGGGTCATGCATTTCTCTCCCGATGATTGATCCGGCACTGAGTGCGCCGGTTTTCAGTTTCTGTTGGCTTAGGCGAGCTTGGTGGTCGTCGTTGCGATTTCCGGGCCGGCCGGCTGATGCATCGCGGCGTGGGAGGCATCGGCGATCCACGGCTGCTGGTTGACCATGGGAATCCGCCAGCCGCTATGGCCGCCGCTGGCGAGATGATCGAGCCGCGTCACCGAGCAATTGTCGATGGTGAAGGCCAACCCACGATCCGGCTGGTCATTGAGCGCCAGCCCAATCGCGGCCTTGATGGTACCGCCATGGGCGACGGCAATCACGTCCTTGCCGGCATGGCTGATGTTGATGCGTTCGATCGCGCGCCGTACGCGATTGTACAGATCCATGAAACTTTCGCCGTTGGGCGACGGCTCGTCGATCGGCGCGAACCAGTAGCTGCCGACATTGATCGGGCGGCTGGCGAAAAACGCCGCGCGGTTCAGGCCCTGCCAATCGCCGAGATGCTGTTCGGCCAGATCCGGCTCGTGCTGCATGTTGTCCGGCTTCGGAAATCCCGCAGCCCAGATCGCATCGGCGGTCTGGTGCGTGCGTTTCAGATTGCTGGAGAACCACGCCGCGTTGCGCGGCAGGATCTTGCCGACCGCATCGAACACCACGCGGTCGCTGGTATCGCAGCCCAGATCTTTCTGGCCGTAGATGTTGCCGTCGTCCTCGCGTACCGGGGCGTGGCGCACCCACCACCACCGTGTCGCCACCACGCCGGAGGGAACGGAATGCTGCGCCACGAATGGTTTTTCGGCGTTGGACATCGCGATCACCCTTCAATACTGTTTCATCTCGCTGTACGTCAGTGCGCGCAACGCCTCAAGCACCTTCGCATCTTGACACGCGACATTGAATTCCAAAGTTCAAATTCCGTGCGGCGGCAAGCCGCACAAATAAAATGCAACGGGAGAAAACCATGGGCCGCCTCGAAGGCAAATCCGTCATCATTACCGGTGCCGGCAGCGGCATCGGCCGCGCTGCGGCGTTGATGTTCGCCAAGGAAGGCGCGAAGCTGATCGTGGTCGATCGCAGCGACAGCGTGCAGGAAACCGCAAGACTGGTCAGCCATGCCGGCGGCACCATCGAAGCCGTGATGGCCGATGCCGGTTCCGAAACCGACGTGAAGGCCTTCATCGACAAGGCGGTCTCTACCTATGGACGGCTCGATGCGATCTGGGCCAATGCCGGCGTCAGCGGCGGCCTTGTGCCGCTGATCGAACAGACCGTCGAACAATGGCAGGAAATCCTGCGCATCAATCTGATCGGCCCGTTCCTGGCGATCAAGCATTCGATGCCGCACATGATCAAACAGAAATACGGTTCGATCGTCTGCACCGCCTCGGTGGCCGGCCTGAAGTCCGGTGCGTCGGGTCATCCCTATGCGGCGAGCAAGGCCGGCGTCATCAGCCTGGTGCAGACGACGGCCTATTCGCTGTCCGGCACCGGCGTCCGCATCAATGCGGTGTGTCCCGGCCTGATCGAGACCGGCATGACCAAACCGATATTCGACAACGCCAGGGAGCGCGGCACCGACAGCAAGATCGGCCAGCTCAACCCGCTGAAGCGCGCCGGCCAGCCGCATGAACTTGCGGCGATGGGACTGTTTTTGGCCAGCGACGACGCGTCTTATGTCAACGGCCAGGCAATTCCGGTCGACGGCGGCCTAACGGCATCGATGCCCTATGCGGGAAAGCCGATCTAAGGAAGCGCGCTGCGTTTCCTTCTCCCTCCCCCTTGCGGGGAGGGAGGCCATCGGCATCCGCGCAAAACAAAACGCGATCCCTTGCGAGATCGCGTTTTCTGTTACTTCGCGCCGGCCTTTTGCGCGTAGTCCCATGAAGCCTTTGCCAGCGGCACGGTGCGTTTGACCGACTCCATCGCCTTGGCCGACGAGGCGGTGCCGTCGCGGATGCGGCCGGCGATGCCCTGCAGAATACCGGCGAGGCGGAACAGGTTGTAGGAGTAGTACCAGTTCAGGTCCGGCACGCGGGAGCGTCCCGTCGCCTTGCAATAGATCTCCGCGGCCTCATCCATGGTGGGGATGTTGAGATCCGCGAAATCGAGATCGGCCAGGCCCGGCATCGTCCACTGCATCAAGAGATAGGTGAAGTCGGCCATCGGATCGCCCAAGGTCGACAGCTCCCAGTCCAGCACCGCCTGCACTTTGGGCTTGGTGGCGTTGAACACCATGTTGTCGATGCGGTAGTCGCCGTGCACCACCGAGACCCGCTCCTGTTGCGGCACCGAG
>JAQGKA010000156.1 GCA_028290355.1 Tardiphaga sp.
GTCAGGCTTGACAATATAGGGAGGGATGCGTAGTTTCCCGCGGCTCGCGTGGGGCCATAGCTCAGCTGGGAGAGCGCTTCCATGGCATGGAAGAGGTCGTCGGTTCGATCCCGACTGGCTCCACCAATAAAACAATAGCTTGCGTAGATTTCATTTCCGATTTCTGTCCAGTATTTGAACGTTTGTCCAGAATTCCGCTAGCGAATCGGAGTCGCGCGGGTCGGCTTCCGGCGCCGAATGTACCCGCCAGTCGTCCTGGCGTTCGCGTGCCCGAGTAGGTCCTGAGCGTCTTTGTCGGTGCCTTGCTCCGCCTTCTCCGTCGCAGCCTTCGCGCGCAGATCGTGGAACTTGAACCGCTTCGATGTCACGCCCGGCGTCAGCGCCTTTTTCATCAGCCGTTGCCAGTTCGCGCCGAAGCCTGACTTCGTATAGCCGGCGCCCGTCTCGGTCCTGAGCAGGAACTCGCGCGGGACGTCCGGCTTGAGCGCGAGCGCCCGCTTTTCGGTCTTGCGCAGCTCCGGCGACCAGGCCACGAGGACGACCGCCTTCGTCTTCCCCTGGTGAATCAAAATCCCCTCGTCGGTGCAATCCTTTATCCGGATCGTCAGGAGATCGCCGCGCCGCTGGCCGATATTGCTAGCTAGGTCCATTGCGATTTGCATGCGCTCCGTCGCCAGCGCGTACACGGCCTGAAACTCGGCCTCGGACACGTCTCGAGTGTTCTTCGGAGACGCGTCAAACTGGATGCCCTTCGCGGCGTTCACAGTGATCCGCTCGCAGTTTGCGGCGCACACAGTCATAAGTTTCCAGTAACGGCGGTGCGCGACCGGGTCGCGAATTCCCATGACCTTACAGACGATGAACTCGCCTATGGTCATCTTCTCGTGGTAATCCGCGGTTTTCCTCGTTCGCGGGAAGGAACCCCTTCCCGCGTTTGAATAGCTCGATGTTCATCAGAACGGAATGTCGTCGTCAAAATCGTCGCGCTCGCCCGGCTTGAGTCGGTTCTCTTCCGGCTGTCTCGCTGTCTGAGCTGGCCGTGTCGCGCCCGTGGAGCCGTTCTCGCGCCCCTTGGTCTTGACGAACTGCGTGTCGCTACCGCGAACCTCCGTGGAATATCTCTCGACTCCCTGTTTGTCGGTGTACTTGTTGGTCCGGTTGCTACCCTCGACGTAGATCGTGTCTCCCTTGCTGAGAGATACTGCATGCATACATCAGCAGAGCGGCCGAAGAAGACGACGCGGTGCCACTCCGTGTGCTCCATCTTTTCGCCGCTGGTTTTGTCCTTCCATTTCTCCGTCGTCGCGAGGCGAATCGTGCAAACCGTCCCGCCGGATGGCATGGCGCGGGACTCGGGATCGGCCCCGAGGTCTCCAATGAGCGTGATTTTGTTCAGCGATATCATTTACGCCGCCTCCGCCAGCGCGGCGCGCCAGTCGTATTGTGAAAGCCAGTTGAGCGCGGTTGCATGCTCAAGGTCATAAGACTCGGCGAGCGCGGCGATAATGTCGTCCCGGCCCGGCACCGGCATCCCGGCGTCGGGAGCGGTGTCGGTGATCGGCGTGATGGGGGACGACCTGTACAGCTCCCCGGTGACCTTGTTCTCGGCGTATACGTCGCCGGCATAGACCGAAATCCCGGCCTCGTGTCCGACGATGCCGTGAGTCACGAGGGGCGGCGGGCCGTGGGCGTCCAGACGGCGGCCGGCGCGAAGGGCGAGGTCTGAGGCATGTTGTAGAGAGCCGCGACGGCTTCGGAGCGCTGCTCGCCGCGAGTCGCGGGCGCGAGGCTGTCCCATGCGGCCTCGGAGAAGGTCGCGGATTCGATTAAGTCCGCGAGCGGCGCGGGCGGGAGCAACTCAACTACCGGCGCCGGCTCATTCGCCTTGCGCAATTCTTTCAATCTCGGCCTGCGCGTCAGCCTGCGCCTTCGCTACGGCTGCCAGGCGGTCGCGCTCGGCCTGCTGCTCGCGCTCGATCTCGGCCCGCTCGTCGGCCTGGCGCTTCGCCTCGGCGTCGAGCTTGTCTTGCGCTGTCTTCTGCTCGGCCGCTATGCGGGCGTTGTTGGCATCAATGATACCGGCTCGTGCTGCGCGCGAAGATCGTTCGCAATCAGTCTGACGGCACCACGGGAGATTTCGTCGCCGCTCTAAATTATCTCTTCGGCACGAACCCGGTCATAACGGACACAGGCAATCTATCCGTGACCATCACGCTTCCGGGGGCCAACGTGACGCTCACTCAGCGCGCGCTTCTTACCACCTTCGACCTTCTGCCGCGCCCCGCCGGCGTCGCTTTCAACATCGTCTACTCCTAGAGGGTATCCATGTCTGGAATTACAAAGCCCCCGGTTCTGCCGGCATGGCGACGCGCGGGTACTGGATGGACGCTGTCAGTCTCTAGGCCCTCTCAGGCGCCCCGTGGCCCGCATCGGGAATTTGAGATGGTGGCGTTACACCATGGGGTATTTCCGCCCTCACAACCTTCCATATGCTGTCCCAGTTGTATTTGTCCTCGAACCTGCGCCGTCCTGAGGCCCCAAGTCGGCGCGCCAGATTCTGATCACGTAGGATCGACAGCAAAGCCGTCGCGAGGGCATCTACATCATTGCAAGGTGCGATAAGGCCCGCGTCTCCTACGACCTCAGGCATAGCGCCATAGTCGGATGCCACACACGGCGTGCTCGCTGCCATGGCCTCGACAAGAACAATTCCAAAGCGGTCGACCAGCGAGGGAAGCGCGAACACGTGCGCAGCTCGCATCAGATCGACGATCTTCTGCCGATCACGAACGAAGCCATGATTTACCACGCCCGGCGTGTCGGGCAGTCCGTCCTGGCCTACGATGTGAAGTGCGGCATCGGGAATCTCGCGACGCACTTGCTCAAAGGCGCGCATGAGAACGTTGCCTCCCTTCTTCTCGAAGTCCCCTTTGCCGATGTACAAAATTGAGCGACCGTCGAAGCTCTTTTCGTACGCATCGCCAAAGCCGAGCCCGGCGCCGAAGCCGATAGCCACGACCTTTTCAGGCGCGACGCGGTAGCACGAGACCAATGCGTTCTTCACGTAGCCACTGCCGGTGAAGATCCGAGCGGCCGACCGGTATACCCCGCCCTCGAGGGCCAGCCAGCGCGCTTCCTCGCGCGCATTTTTGAAGTGCGAAATTTCGTCGTACGGGTTCTGCGATGAGAGCCGGCGGCAGAAGTCGGTGAAAAGCAGGATCGGTTTCGTCACCTTCAGACCTGGCGCGTACATCGCACCCATGAAGACAATGATGTCGTACTGGCCTTCGTAGGCGGCCAGCAGTCGCGATGATCGACGCGTCAGTGCGCGAAAGGCGAGGGGCGTCTTTTCAACATAGTGCCTCCAGCGCCGATACCAAGCATCCTTTGGCCAGCGGATGGAGAGCAGAAGACACGCCAACTTATAGTAGGTCGGCAAAGTCGGATCGAGTGTCGCGACGATCTCGAATTCGCTTTTGAGGCGCTGCATCAGCGGAGGGAACATGCCGATACCGCCACCGAAGACGATGGCACGCAGCTTTGCTGGGGGGCGGCTCATGAATTCACCAGCGGCAATGTTCCTATGGCGGCGATGATCACGGTCGCGATCAAAAAGCGAACTTGTGCTCTAAACTTCGCTTCAATTTTCTCGTCGTGATCTTCAGGGCAGCAGACGCCCGAGGTGGGCTCCGCTCCGCAGAATTTGCACGGTTTGGAAACCACGTCTGCGAGAGACTTCGCAATCCCGCGATGATTCGCAATTGACATATTATTTTCCTGCGTATCCATAGCCGAATCGTTCGGCCGTCCACGCGTTATATTGCAGTCGTCGGGTTCTACGGAAATCGAGATCGCGCGTCAATTAAATTCGCGCGCGTCCTTCTCGCTCACCAGTTAATGCGCTGTCGGCGTGATCCCGAGATGTCCGACGATCCCCTCAAGCCGTATCGTTCCTCCCTGAGGTATCGCGCCGCCGTTTTGCGTGCAGAGCTTCTTGCCTTGATAGAAGTAATGCATCGCGAACCGCGGCATGTGCCCCTTCAATCGCTCCAGCACAATCGCGTCGTATCGAAGGTAATGCTTGCCGTCGACTACGACCGCCGGGCCTTCCGGCGCTGCCGCGTTTTTCTCACCATCGCTCATTTCAAAATCCCCTTTTTAGTTGAGTTATCCCGGGATGGATCGCGCCGCGCCTTCCGGTGTCGTCAGAACACCATTCCAGCGTTCTACGCCATCCTTCGCAGTGAATCCTGGCGGTCCCATGGCGTCACAGCACGGACACCCGACTGACCATCCTCCACCGGCGTCCGCCTCGTCAGGCGCCTTCAATTCGTCATTGCCACAGAAGGGGCATGGATTTATGGGATCGTTCATGGTTGATCCTGTTGCTGCTTCGGACACGGCTTGTCGAGTGGATGGAAAATGTCCCATTTACCCGGTACGCCGCAGTGGGGGCATGGCGTCATCCCCATCTCGGCGAATTTCTCGCGCACCATCTCGTTCATCCGGCTCTTTCCCGAACGCCGGCCGCTCATTTAAAGCTTTGAGTCAGTCATAGTTGGTCAGCGCGCGAAGGATCGACCAGTCGATACAATCGGCCGCAGTCCGGTACGGCTGTAGGCCCCGCTCGGGTCCGTGCTCGCTTCCGGAAAGACGATCTCCTGACCGTCGCAACGCATGATGACGAAGAGGCGTTTGCGCGTGGTCGGGGCGCCGTACCGGCATGCGCGCAACTCGCGCATATCGATTGAATAGCCGAGGTTCTCGAATTCGCGATGCCGGCTCCGGAACGTCCCGCGGCGGGCTGGGCAAATCTTGCCGTCCGGCAGGAGCGGTCCCCAGTCGGCGAACTCTTCAACGTTCTCCAGCATGATCACGCGTGGGCGGACGGCCTTCGCCCAGCGGGTGACCAGCCAGGCCAAGCCGCGGCGGCGCCTCGCCTGGTTGCGGTCCCGGAAAGGCTTGCCGCCGCGAGCCTTAGAGTGGAACGAACAGTTGGGAGAGAACCAACCGAGGCCGACCCACCGGCCGCGGACGAGTTCGGTCGGATCTACGTCCCAAACGCTCCCGCAGAAGTGCTCGGTGCCGGGATGGTTTACCCGGTGCATCTCGACCGCTTCGGGATCATGATTGATCGCTTAGTCGACTGGGCGCCCGAGGGCCTGCTCGATGCCTTCGCTCGCGCCTCCGCCGCCGGCAAAGTTGTCGACGGTGATCTCGTCGAGGCGGCTCAAGACGCCGCCCGCTGGCCCGGAAAAGGCGTCCAGAACGGGGAGGCCGATTTGAGTCGGCTCAGGTACTTAGGTACGCGTTTCCTAGGGGAATACTGGACGGTTTCGAGTGGTACTTTCCCTGACGAATCAACAGGGTTACGTGCTAGAAAGCGCCGGCATGGCATGGAAGAGGTCGTCGGTTCGATCCCGACTGGCTCCACCACTATCCCTCGCGTTTGAGGGTAGTCCCGATTCCCGGGTACGCGCCCCAACGCTCATCGATCCCGCATTTGGTGAAATAAGCCGTCTTGCCTGGCAGGGCCGCCGGCCGGTGTCGGAATCAATGGCGACTGTCGTCCACCGAGCGCGCTCCACGCATAGAGTTTGCTGTCTCCCCGGAACACGACGCAGCCCCCGCTCGTCTCGTATGCAAAGTGTTCGTACTGAGCAGCGCACGATGCTTGCCGCCACTAAGATCCTGAAGCGTCTGGCCGAATCGGTACCCACGCCTCATGTGGTGGTAGCGTGATCGCCGCCGTGCTCGGCCGGGTGCTCAGGGGCATTCGAGCCGGAGAAAAGAAACTGCTGTGGAATGATCCGGTCGTCCGGTCCGCGCCGGAGACGCTGCTTCTCTCCAGCCCCGCCTTTCAAGATGGGGGCGTCATGCCGGCTAAGTATGCAGCACGCGCGATTGGCGGCGACGCTCAGTCGCCGCCCTTGACCTGGGCGAACGTGCCACCTGATGCGGTCGAGCTGGTGCTTATAATGGAAGATCCCGATGCACCGCTGCCGGCGCCCTCTTTACACCTGCTGGCCGTAAGCATTTCCGCGCGAGCCGGCGGATTGGCACCAGGAGAGCTGAATGGTTCGCCGCCCGCGGCGGTCCGATTCGGGCACTGGCTGTTGGGCAGAGCTGTTTATCGAGGACCCATGCCTCCTGTGTCGCACGGGCCGCATCGATACGTGTTCCAGCTGTTCGCACTGGATAAAGCGCTCAGCGCGGGTGTCAGCTTCAATAGAAAAGCGCTGCTCCGGGAGATGCATGGCAAGATCCTGGCCCGCGGGCGCTTGACCGGCCTGTTCGAGCGCAAGTGACAGGATCCGGCCGGTGCGGTGACCACAGCGCCGGTACCGATGTTCCCGTCGGGTCGAGACGGGTGCGCCTTCGATGGCCGGTCTGAGAAAGGTAGACGAAAGGAACGCACCACGCGTCCGTGGTCGCGCTCCATGATGGTCCCGCTTCCCGGCGGGCTCGGCAGTGTCTTCGGATTTGCTTTCCGCGCGAATCGTGAGTACGTCATCGTCGAGTGACACCTCGAGATCCTCAAACATCTGTCGGCGTTGACTTGCATCAATTTTGGAAGGTCGGCGCGCGGGCGTAAAATTCAGCCGGCGGAGTCGCTGCGCTCCATTGG
>JAQGKA010000025.1 GCA_028290355.1 Tardiphaga sp.
TCGTCCATTTCGTTCTTCGGCTTTTTCATCGTCACTCCGGAAGGTAGGATTACGTGTAGGGTTACGTGGATTTCGCCCCCCGTTTACACGGAACAGGGGGAAAAGGCAGGGACAATTGCGGGATGGCGGCAGTATCCGCTGCAATCTCGGTCAGATTGAGGTCGAGGCGAGCGATTTCGGACAGGTACGGAACGATGAACGGACGAGTTGGCAGGACCGCGGGCGACAAGCCGCTCAAGGACGACGGCAAAAAACCCTTGCCGCCACAGCCGCCAGATGATGACGAGGAAGACGGCGACATCGCCACGCCCAAACGCGACCGCGATGACGAAGCGGCTGACGGCGGTTGATGGCAGTTGCGCCGCTGAGCCCGGATGCGGCGTAGTGCGCGGCTCTTGCTTGACCCTCCCCTGGAGGGCCCTCCAGAGGAGGGGAAGAAAAAGGCGCTTCGCTTGATCGGCCTACGGCGCCGGCAGAATTTCCCGCTCGATTATGCGCATGCTTTTGATGTCGAGCAGATGCACGCCCCAGCCGCGTTTCGCCAGACTGTGCGCCAGCTTCGGCGATGCCAGCAGCAGCAATGCTGTCATCGCCAATGGTACGGCGCTGACCCAGTCGAGGCGCACCGGCGTCAGTTCCTCGACGCTGCCGAGATAGGGACCGCGACGGCTGAACAGGTCGCGACAGGTGCGCAGGAGATCGCGCCGGGTGCCGCCGCATTGCGCGCAGCCGAGCAGTGCCTGCATCGCCTGATGCGTTGTGACATTCTCGCGACTCTCCGGCGCGACCGCAGGCGTTTCGCCGAGCGAAATCCGCAGCAGCAGATCGACCAGATCGACCCCGGCGAGCCACGCGCTCATCGGCTCGACCAGCCGCGGATTGCAATCGATGTAGAACGGCCCGCTACCATCCTCCGGCATGATGAAATCGATCGACAACGCGCCGTGCCAGGCGAGGTGATTTCCGATCGCCGCGAGATCGGCACGGACGCGGTCGCGCCGCACGCTCTGCTTGATGGCGTCGCCGCCGCCGGCCCCGGCCGCGATCTGGCGATACGCATGAAAGCCGATCAACGCGCCATGACAGAACACCGCCTGCGCCTTCTCGGTGGCGCCTGCCACCAGCGCCTGTACCAGCACTTCGCCGGCAAAGCCGTCGCCGGACTCCAGCTCCTGCAGCGCACGCGTCAGATCGGCCTCGTCACGCACCATCCAGACGCCACGGCTGGCGGTGCCGATCGCGGTCTTGATCACGCATGGGAAGCTACTCGCAGCGCGGATTTCATCGGCCGACGTGACGATGCGTGTTTCCGGCTGCGGCAGGCCGAGCCGATCGAGCACGCGGCTAAAACCGGCCTTGCTGTGCGCGGTTCGATAATCCTCAAAACCCGGCAGTGCCAGCCCGACCTTGGCCGCGAGCCGCCCCTGCACCTTTGCGAACAAAAACCCCTGCTCGTGAATCGGCAGCAGCACGTCAAAGCGCTCTTGCGCCAGCAGCCGCTCGACGAAACGCAGGAAGCCCGCGGGATCGTCGCCCAATCCAGGGCAGTGATGATATTTCCGCACGAAGCGGGAGAACCGCGCCAGGCCATGGGTCTCGGGATCGCAGATCTCGACCGCATGACCGGCCAGACCGAGCACGGTGACCGCTTCCCGCGCCGAGGTGCTGGTGCCTTCCGACAGCAGGATGCGCAGCGGCCTAAAAATATTGCGGGACGTCGTCATGCCTAATCATTTCGCATTGCCGGGCATTTGTCGCGGGCGGAAAAACGACGCACCGCCGCCCTGCATTAGTCGCAACGGCTGCATGTCGCAGCGCTCATAGACAGACAACGGCTGCGCCTCTAGGGGTAACGAGCCTTGTTGGGCTGCAACAAACAAGAAACGGGCGGAAATTGAGAATGGTCGATATTCCGGCCGCAACACACGATGTCCCGGCGGATTCGGCATTGCGTACGCTCGGTGCGATCTCGACCGCGCATTGGGTCAGCCATTTCCACATCTTCGTGCTGCCGATGCTGTTCCCGTTCCTGAAGGCGCAGCTCGGCGTCGGCTATATCGAGCTCGGCTTCGCGCTGACCACCTTCGCCGTGGTCTCCGGCCTGACCCAGGCGCCGATCGGCTATCTGGTCGATCGCATCGGCGCCCGAAAGATCCTGATCCTCGGCATGACGCTGGGCGGCTGTGCGCTGATCCTGCTCGGCCTGCATCTCAGCTACGCTTCCCTGATCGGCTGCGCCGCGCTGCTCGGCCTCGCCAACAGCGTCTATCATCCCGCCGACTACGCGATCCTCTCCGCCCACATGGACGAGGCGCGGATGGGCCGAGCGTTTTCGATCCACAGTTTTGCCGGCTTTCTCGGCAGCGCGGTCGCTCCGGCGATCATGGCGGCGCTGATCGCCGGCATCGGCGGGACGGGCGCGCTGATCGCCGCCGGTTGCATCGGACTTGCGGTGGCGCTGCTGCTGATCGTGGTCGGGCTTCCCGATGCCGGCGCGATGCACAGCGATGCCGACGGCGCACCGACGCAGCGCGTCAGCATGATGACGCCGG
>JAQGKA010000174.1 GCA_028290355.1 Tardiphaga sp.
TGACCGTGCCCTTGTCCCTGAGCTGCGAGATCACCGTCTTGACGGTGGAAGCCGGGATCGAGAACGCGATGCCGACGCTGCCGCCGGACGGCGAGTAGATCGCGGTGTTGACGCCCATCACTTCGCCCTCGGTGTTGAAGGCCGGGCCACCGGAGTTGCCCTTGTTCACGGGCGCGTCGATCTGGATGAAGTCGTCATAGGGGCCGTTGCCGATGTCGCGGCCACTGGCCGAGACGATGCCGGCGGTCACGGTGCCGCCGAGGCCGAACGGATTGCCGACCGCGAGCACCCAGTCGCCGATCCGCGGCTTGCTCTCCGACAGTTTGGCAAACGGGAAGTCCTTGCCGCCCTCGACCTTGATCAGCGCCACATCGGTGCGCGGATCGGTGCCAATCACCTTGGCGGTGTAGGTCTTGCCGTCATCGGTGGTGACTTCGACTTTGTCGGCGCCATCGACCACGTGATTGTTGGTCACGGCAAAACCGTCAGCCGTAATGAAGAAGCCAGAACCCTGGCCGGTCACGGCGCCACGTCCACCGCGCGGGCCACCGCGCATGCCGGGCGGCAGGCCGTCGGGGCCGCCAAAGCGCTTGAAGAAACGCTCCATCGGCGAACCCGGCTGGAACGGCGAATCTTCGTTGTTGTTGCTGTCGTCCCGGGAGGCGACCTTCTCCTTGATATTGACCTTGACCGAAATCACCGACGGCTTCACGCGCTCGACGATGTCGGCAAAGCCGACCGGCTGCTGGACCTTGCGAACCTCGTTATTGACCTGCGCATGCGCAGCGGTCGTCAGATCGAAATTGCCGGTGGATGGGCTGAGGCCGTAACCGGCGACGCCGAAACCGGCGACGACCGACGCCATCAGCGCGAATTTGCGCGCAGAGAACAGCGAACGGCTGGCCGGCTTGTAGGATGGGAGTTTGGAAAAATCGGTGGGACGGTCGGTCATCAGAAAGTCTCCAGAGCGTTGGTGCGGGGGCAAGGCACTTTGTGGTTCTGAAGATGGTGGTTCCCGCCTTACCGCGCGCTGGCGGGGGAATTAATATTCTGTAACAAAGCCTCTGTTGGCTGCGGCGGGACGTCGCAGGGCTTGAATCCGGCTCGCACAACTTTCGACTGAAAGACAGCCTGAGCGATGAGGCGGCTGTCGATCCATATTGCGGCCAGGCAACGACGGTTCTCGTCAATTGACTTCGACGCAAAGACGTTTTGAAGTTCCCTCGATAAGCGAAACATGATTCCGTGGCCGCATCGGAGGCATGTCGGCGACTGCTTCCACCGCACCGTTAAAAGATCGGAATGAAGATCGACATGCAAATCATGGATCGCAGAAATCTGTTTGGCGTTCGGCAAGTGACGCATCTTCTCCGCGGGGCGCCTCGCATATGACAGGTGCCATCGCGCATCCCAGGCAGCATGTCCCGGCCGGCGAGGATTTTCTGCTGCTCTCGCCCACGGCTCAGGCCCACGCGTACCGCAATGTAGATCGGATGTTCGCCACGCGACCAATCCGTCGAGGCCGACAGGTTCTCGAATTGCAGCGCGGCGCGGAGATCTCGCCCCGTTACCAAATCGGGGGACAGATGCACGGTGTCGATGCGTATATCGATCGTGCCCACGTCGCCGGACTGCTTGTCATCAAGGAAGACAGGATCGTTCTGGAGCGCTACGCACTTGGGCTGCAGGAGGATGTACGATGGTCCTCCATGTCGATGATCAAGTCGCTGACATCGACATTGGTCGGCGTCGCCTTGCAGGAAGGCGCCATCGCAAGTCTCGACGACGCCGTTTCCAGCTATGTCCCCGAATTGCGCGGTTGCGCGTATGACGCGGTGACGATCCGACATCTTATCACCATGTCTTCGGGCGTGCGCTGGAGCGAGGATTACACGGATCGGAACTCCGACGTGAACCGTTACAGCAAGTCACTTGGAGACAAGGTGCCAGGCGGCGTGCTGGCACTGATGCGGAGCCTGAAGGCCGAGCACTCTCCGGGAAGCACCTTTAACTACAATACAGGCGACACCTATGTACTCGGAAGCTTGATATCGGCTGCCACGGGCAAAACCCTGGCCGACTATATGTCCGGGACGATCTGGTCACGCCTGGGCATGGAATTCGACGCGTTCTATACCCTGGAATCCGAAGGCGGGCAGGAAATTGGCGGCAGCCGCGCGGGAATCGCCCTGCGGGATTTCGGCCGCTTTGGCGTTTTTCTTCTGCGAAACGGCGTCATTGACGGCACGCCGCTCCTTCCAGCCGACTGGGTCGAAGAAGCAGGACGCGCTTCATTCACGCTCGATCCCGCAACCAATCGCTACGGGGCCGCGGGCTATGGTTACAGCTGGTGGATCGATCCGGATGCCTCCATGGTGGCGGTCGGTTTCGCCGGCCAATCCCTCTACATCAACCGGCGAGAAAAGGTGATCATCGTCACCTTGTCCTGCCAGCCGCAACCTCCGTTCGCGGCCAGCTATAACGTTGATCTCCACGCGGAATATCACGCCTTCAAGGACGCCGTGCTGGCGCAGCTAGGCTGATCTGCATCGCCCGGCGGCAATACGCGCCGGCCTTAGCCGTCCGCTCAGCTGCGCAGGCCGGGCGCTTCCTGGCCGGTGCGCGCGACGTATTCGGTGTAGCCGCCGCCATACTGGTGAATGCCCTCGGGCGTCAGTTCCAGCACCCGGTTCGACAGCGCCGCCAGAAAATGCCGGTCATGCGACACGAACAGCATAGTGCCCTCATATTGCGACAGCGCCGCAATCAGCATCTCCTTGGTCGCCATGTCCAAATGGTTGGTCGGCTCGTCGAGTACCAGGAAGTTCGGCGGATCGAACAGCATCTTCGCCATCACCAGCCGCGCCTTCTCGCCGCCCGACAGCACCCGGCACCTCTTCTCGACGTCGTCGCCGGAAAATCCAAAACAACCGGCCAGCGCGCGCAATGAGCCCTGCCCCGCCTGCGGGAATGAATCTTCCAGATTCTGGAATACGGTGCGCTCGCCATCGAGCAGATCCATGGCGTGCTGCGCGAAGTATCCCATCTTCACGCTGCCGCCCAGCGCCACCGTGCCGTTATCCGGCTGCGTGGAGCCCGTCACCAGCTTCAGCAGCGTGGACTTGCCGGCGCCATTGATGCCCATCACGGCCCAGCGCTCGCGGCGTGCGACCATGAAGTCGAGCCCCTCATAGATGGTCCGGCTGCCATAGCCCTTGTGCACGTTCTTCAGGCTGACCACGTCGTCGCCGGAGCGCGGCGCGGGCAGGAAGTCGAACGACACCACCTGGCGACGCTTCGGCGGCTCCACGCGTTCGATCTTGTCGAGCTTCTTGACCCGGCTCTGCACCTGCGCGGCATGCGAGGCGCGCGCCTTGAAGCGCTCGATGAACTTGATCTCCTTGGACAGCATCGCCTGCTGGCGCTCGAACTGCGCTTGCTGCTGCTTCTCGGCGAGCGCGCGCTGCTGCTCGTAAAATTCGTAGTCGCCGCCATAGGTGGTCAGCGAGCCGCCGTCGATCTCCACCACCTTGGTGATGATGCGGTTCATGAACTCGCGATCATGCGAGGTCATCAGCAGCGCGCCGTCATAGCCTTTGAGGAAGGCTTCCAGCCAGATCAGGCTCTCAAGGTCGAGATGGTTGCTCGGCTCGTCGAGCAGCATGACGTCGGGGCGCATAAGCAGGATGCGGGCCAGCGACACGCGCATCTTCCAGCCGCCCGACAGCGCACCGACATCGCCGTCCATCATCTCCTGGCTGAAGCTGAGGCCGGCGAGCACTTCGCGCGCGCGGCCCTCCAGCGCGTAGCCGTCGAGTTCCTCGAAGCGCGCCTGCACCTCGCCGTAACGTTCGAGGATGCTCTCCATCTCGTCCGCGCGGTCGGGATCGCCGAGGGCATGCTCGAGTTCCTTCAACTCCGCAGCCACAGTGCTGACCGGGCCGGCGCCGTCCATCACCTCGGTGACGGCGCTGCGGCCGGCCATCTCGCCGACATCCTGGCTGAAATAGCCGATGGTGATGCCGCGATCGGCGGCAACCTGGCCCTCATCCGGGGGCTCCTGGCCAGTGATCATCCGGAACAGCGTGGTCTTGCCGGAGCCGTTGGGGCCGACCAGGCCGATCTTTTCGCCGCGCTGGAGCGCCGCAGAGGCCTCGATGAAGAGGATCTGGTGGCCGTTCTGCTTGCTGATGTTGTCGAGACGGATCATGTGCGTGGGAGCCTTGGGAAAAGTTGCGGCCGCCTTATGCCATGGCGCGCCTGCGGTGGGGTGAGATATGCAGCAGAATGGTCCGCTGCTTCAAATGGTGGACCTACGGTTTTTCCGCGCCGCCCTCGCTCGCCAGCAACCGTTCGAGGCGGGCTTCCTCCTCGGCGGTCAGGGTCAGGGGCGTACCGTCATCGCTGGTCTCGCCCACCGCCCGGCGGCGGTTATGGCGCCATAGCGCGAAGCCGCCGCCGATCAGCAGCAGCGGCGTCAGCAGCCACAGCAGCAGGGTGCGGAGCTCAAGGCGCGGCTTCAGCAGCACGAACTCGCCGTAGCGCGCGACCAGAAAATCCATCACCTGGCTGTCGCTGTCGCCCGCCGTGATGCGTTCGCGCACCAGCAGCCGCAGGTCGCGCGCCAGCGGCGCTTCGGAATCGTCGATCGACTGATTCTGGCAGACCATGCAGCGCAGCTCGCGCGACAGGTCGCGCGCGCGCAATTCCTTGGCCGGATCGGCCATGACTTCGTCGGGCTGCACGGCATAGGCCGCTGACGCGCCGAGGATCAGCGCGAACACAACAAGACTGGCGAAGATGCGTTTCAACGGGTCACTCCGCCGGCTGCAGCGCGCGCGGCGGCTTGGACGCTATCTTGGCCGGCTTCGGCGCGCCGACGCGCAGCCGCCGGTCGGACAGCGACAGCAACCCGCCGAATGCCATCAGCACCGGCCCGAACCAGATCAAAAGCACCAGCGGCTTGTGATAGATTCGCACCGCGATGCCACCATCGGCGGCGGTGTCGCCGAGCGAGATGTAGAGCTGGCTGGCGCCGCGCGACAGCAATGCCGCTTCCGTGGTCGACGATCCCCGCGTGGTAAAGCTGCGCTTCGACGGCGTCATCACGCTGATCTTGTCGCCGTCGCGGCTGACGGTGAACTGTGCCAGCATCTCGCGGAAATTCGGACCCTGTCGCTGGGTGATATCGTCGAGCTTGAGTTGATAGCCCGCAAGCCTGGCGACGTCGTTCGGCTTCATGGTGCCGATATATTCGCTGTTCCAGGTGGTCTCGCAGACGATGCCGATCAGCGCCACGCCGACGCCCGCATGGGCGAAGGCAGTGCCCCAGGTCGAACGCGGCAGGCCGCGGGCGCGGCGCATCGCAGTCGCAAATGGCGAACGAAACAGGCTGGTGCGCTCGACGAGATCGACAACAGCGCCAGCGATGACGAACACCGCAAGCCCGATCGCCAGCGGCGCCAACGCAGCGCCACCTGATGTCCACGCCCACACCATCGCAATCGCCACCAGCGCGGCAATGCCCGCCGCCATCAGCCGCTGCGCCACGCCAGCGAGATCGCCACGCTTCCATGCCAGCAGCGGCCCAAACGGCACCGCCAGCAGCAACGGCACGAACAGCGGCCCGAAGGTAAGATTGAAGAACGGCGCGCCCACCGAAATCTTGTCGCCGGTCAGCACTTCCAGTGCCAGCGGATACAGCGTGCCGATGAACACGGTGGCGCAAGCGGTGGTGAGAAACAGGTTGTTGAGCACCAACGCGCCCTCGCGCGAGATCGGCGCGAACAGCCCGCCCTGCTTCAGCGCCGACGCGCGCCACATGTACAGCGTCAGGCTGCCGCCGATGAACAGGCACAGGATCAGCAGGATGAAGACGCCGCGGGTCGGATCGGTGGCGAAGGCATGCACCGAGGTGAGCACGCCGGAGCGCACCAGGAAGGTGCCGAGAAGCGACAGCGAGAAGGTCAGGATCGCCAACAGGATGGTCCAGACCTTCAGCGCATTGCGCTTTTCCATCACCACGGCGGAATGCAACAGCGCGGTGCCGGCGAGCCACGGCATCAGCGATGCGTTCTCCACCGGATCCCAGAACCACCAACCGCCCCAGCCCAATTCGTAATAGGCCCAGTACGAGCCCATCGCGATGCCCAGGGTGAGGAAGATCCACGCCACCAGCGTCCACGGCCGCACCCAGCGCGCCCACGCCGCATCGATGCGACCTTCGATCAGCGCAGCCACCGCAAACGAAAACGAAATCGAGAAGCCGACATAGCCGAGGTAAAGCATCGGCGGATGCACCGCGAGGCCGATGTCCTGCAGCACCGGATTGAGATCGCGGCCCTCGATCGGCGGATTGGCGATCCGCAGAAACGGATTCGAGGTGATCAGGATGAACAGATAGAACGCCGCGGCGATCCAGCCCTGCACCGCCAGCACGTGGGCGCGCAGCGACAGCGGCAGGTTGTTGCCGAACGCCGCGACCAGGCCGCCGAACAGCGCCAGGATCGATACCCACAGCAGCATCGAGCCTTCGTGGTTACCCCACACGCCGGTGATCTTGTAGAGCAGCGGCTTCATCGAATGCGAGTTCTCGAACACGTTGGCGACGGAAAAATCCGAGGTGACGTGCAGCGTCACCAGCGCGACGAATGACAGCCCGACGAACAGCAGTTGCGCCAGCGCGGTGGAGCGCGCGACATTCATCAGCGCGGGATCGCGCAGGCGCGCGCCGACGATCGGCACGGTGGACTGGATCAGCGCCAGTGCCAGTGCCAGCACCAGGGCGTAATGTCCGGCTTCGGCGATCATTGCGTGACACTCGCTGGCGCGTTCGACGCGCCCTGCGTAGCGACCGGCTTGCCACCGGATCCTTCCTGCCACCTTCCCTGCTTCTTCAGCGCGTCGGCGACTTCCTTCGGCATGTAGTTTTCATCGTGCTTGGCCAGCACGGTGTCGGCCTTGAATACGCCGGCCGCATCGAGCGCGCCTTCGGCGACGACGCCCTGCCCTTCGCGGAACAGATCCGGCAGAATGCCCTTGTACGTCACCGGCAACGTGGCGCCGCCGTCCGACACCTTGAAGCTGATGGCCAGATTGTCGCCGCGCACCAGCGAGCCCTGCTCGACCATGCCGCCCAGCCGGAACCGCTTGCCCACGGGAACATGCTTCTCGGCCGCCATGGTCGGCGTCGAGAAGAACACGATGGAATCGCGCAGCGCGTTCAGCACCAGCGCAGCCGCGATCGCCAGCACCGCGAGCGAGCCGCCAATCAACGTCAACCGCCGCTGCCTGCGCGTCATCGTGAACCTTTAAACTGGAGCATGATGCAATCCGAAAACCGCTGCACACTTTTCGGCATCATGCTCATCCACCGAGCCCAAAACTCTTCAGGCCTTCATTCAATTGCTGAAGCTTGCCGGCATCGCTGCCGACCGCCTGCCGCGCATCGGTCAGCGCGCTCTTCGCCTTGTCGCGATCGCCCAGCACCATATAGGCGCGCACCAGCCGCAACCATCCCTCAACGTCATTGCCGTCCTGCTTCAGCCGCGTGGCGAGGCGGTCAACCATGCCCTTTACCATCGCGGAACGGTCATCGGCACTCATGCCCTGTACCGAGGCCATGGTGTCGTCGGACAGAGCCGGCAGCGAGGGGCCACCAACCCGCACCAGCGCGGCCTGTACCAGCGGACGCCACGGCGCATCCGGCGGTGCCTTCGCCAGCATGGCGCGCCAGATCGAGGCAGCTTCCGCGGCGCGGCCATCCTGCTCGGCGGCAACGCCAAGGAAGTAGCGCGCCTTGACCTCGTCGGCGTCCAGCGCCACCGCGCGCTCGAATTCGGTCTTCGCCTCAGCCGTGATCACGCCCTTGGCGGCCGCCGACATCGCCTCGCCGAGATCGGCGCGGCGCGCGGCATTGTCGCCATTGTACGTGATGGCATTGCGGAACGCGGTGACGGCGTCGTCGAAGCGTCCGAGCTTGGCCAGCACCGGCGCCAGCACGCTCCAGCCGCGGCCGTCGGTGGGATTCTTCTCCAGATGCGCCTGAACCTGCGCCACCAGATTATCGAGCGGCTCGGAAGCGCTGGGCGCGCGGGTGCGTTCCGCCAGCGGAAAATCCGGCATCCGCGGCGAGCCGAGCGGCAGGTAGAAGGCCACCGCCATCAAGGGCAGACCGATCAGGGCGATCACCGCCACCGCACGGCGAAAGATCGGGCTGGTTCGCACGGGGATATTGCGTTCCGTATCGTCGGCGGCCAGCAGGCGGCGGCTGATCTCGACGCGGGCGGCTTCGGCCTCAGGCGAGCCAATCAGGCCAGCCGCGGCATCGCGGCCGACCTCGGCGAGCTGATCCTTGTAGACCGCCGCCTCGGTTCCACCGGCATCGGATCGCGCGCGGCCAAGCGGCCACAGCACGGCGAAGATCGCCGCGGCGGTCATTAGCGCGAACACAAACCACAGGGCCATCGACGGGTTCCGGTATGGGCGACGCCGCCAAACGCAGGCGCCACAGGCCGGGTTACACCATTTCTAAACCGGCCGCGCAATTGACAATTACGGCACTTCGCCCGGGCAAAACATGATGTGAATCAAGGATGAAGGCGGCTCGCCCGCGACGGTTCAGACGTAGGGCGTGCTAGCCATTGCGGCTTTCAGGCCGACGCTGCCCTTATCGATAACGGCCAGAAAAGCGGCTCTCGCTTCTTCCGTATCGCGGGTCTGTCGAAAGGTGCGGTTTGCCTGGATAAAGGCCTCGGTCCAGGTCGCCATCAACAGACCGGCTGCCAGACGGGCATCGGGATCGGCGGGGTCTCGCCCCGCGCATTCGGAGAGCGCCACCGTCACCACCTGTGCGAGTTCGTCGCGTATCGCCCTTGCCCGGGCCATGAGGGTTTCGCTGCCCTTGACCGTCTCGACGAAGCCTTGGGTCCTTGCAGAGAATTCGACCGCAGGGCTGCGTTCGGCAATGAGCCGATGCGCGAGCAGCCGGTAGGCCTCGATCGGTGCGACGCCGGGATCGCGCTGCCGCAAGGCTTCGCGCAGCATCTCGCGCCCCTCCTCATCGCGGTCGAAGAACATGTCCTCCTTTCGGGGGAAATGGTTGAACACCGTCATTCGCCCGACGTCGGCGGCGTCCGCGATGTCGTCCACCGTCACATGATCAAAGCCTCGCTCGATGAAAAGCCGCGTCGCAGCGTCGGATATGCCCTGCCGGGTGGCGAGGCGCTTACGGGATCGGCGATCGGACGGCATTGACATGGGGCTTCCAATAGCACAATTATTTATGTACTTAGTCTATATTGGAATCCAGTATATGTTTTGGATACGAGCCGGACTGCCCGGCCTTCTGACGGCCATCGCAATGGCCTTCGGCGTGAGCGGCCAGGGGGTGGCGTGCCTGGCAGCCGCGAGCATGGCGCGGGGCATCGAACCGCCCGGACGCGAAGCGTCGAGGCGGCGCCCGTCTCATGGGGAATGCCTCTCTTTCCGGCGGAGCGTTCGCCGCCGAGGAAACGCACGCGTTCATCACGCCGTTGGTCGCCGACCACGCGCCTCAGAGTGAATTTTCCACCATCACGATCATCGTCAAGGGAAGTCATCTCGATGAAGAACGACATGAGCATACTCGTTTCCGGCGCAAGTTTTGCCGGACTTTCGACCGCCTACTGGATGAACAAACTGGGTTACAAGGTAACCGTTGTCGAAATTGCAAACGATCTTCGCACGGGCGGCACGCCTGTGGATGTAAAGGACAACACCGTCGACATCGCGAAGCGTATGGGGATTTTTGAGCAGATCAAATCCAACAGACTGAATCCCAAAACGATGGAATTCAGGAATGCCGACGATGTGAGGGAAGGCTCGATGTCGCAGCATCAGGCGGGTGACGAATTCCCCGGCGACGAATTCGAGATCGAACGAGACGAACTACTCAAAATTCTATTTGATACCGTCAAGAACGGTGTTGAATTCATGTTCAACGCCAGCATCGGCGGATTGAGCGAAACAAAGGACGGAATAGAAGTCACATTCAAAGACGGCTCGCAGCGTGAATTTGACCTGGTGTTTGGCTGCGACGGCCTGCATTCGGCTGTAAGACGAATCTGGTTTGGTGAAGAAGCTCAATACACCCATTTTCTGGGACAATACTTTTCCATCACAATCGTGGACCAGTTGCTGATCGATCAGGACACGGCACAAATGTATAACGAGCCGGACCGCGCCGCGATGCTGAACACCTACAACGGCAAGACCGACATCATTCTTTTCTTCCGGTCGGAAAAACAGATTCCCTACGACTACCGCGATGAAGCGCAGCAACGGAGCATCATCCTGGAACGGCTTGCCGGAGGCCGCTGGAGGATAGCGGAGCTGTTGGAAGAAATGAAGAATTCGAAGACCTTCTACTTCGACAAGCTCTGTCAGATTAAGATGGCGTCGTGGACCAAAGGCCGCGTGGCGCTGGTGGGCGATGCAGGCTATTGCGCTTCGCCGGCGGCGGGAAGAGGTGGATCGCTGGCCATCGATGGAGCGGCCGCACTGGCCGATGCTTTTCAGGAACACAGCGGAGATTTTGCAGCGGCGTTTCAGGCGTACAACCAGAATTTCCGTTCATTCGTTGAGAGCATCCAAGCGGAAGCCGAGAGCCAGCTGGAAATACTCTGCCCCCGAACGGACGAAGCTATTCGCGACAGAAACTTGCAAGGTACATTTTAACGTCGTGCATATCGCAGGCGAAGCAATCTTCTGGAAATCGACCGTCAGTCAACGCCGCAGCGTCAGCCTACGCGCTTCGGCTTGCGCTCCACCACGACCATGGCGTTTTCCGCCGCCCGGCTCATCAGCGCGGCATATTCCTGGCCGAACAGCAGCTGGCAGAAGCGGATCGCGGCCTTGGCCTGCATCTGCCGGTAGGCGCGGACGCGAGCGTCGCC